>CANFYL010000057.1 GCA_947451285.1 Comamonadaceae bacterium | reverse complement strand
ATCCTGTCGGCGAGCAACAATCGCCTTTGCAATCTGTAGAGCAAACCGTTCTTCCCCATAGTCACGTATCACCTCCGCAATGTGTTGGAGTTGGGCCTCGGCCAACCACTCGGCCACGCTTTGGCCACGCGTGGTGTCCATACGCATGTCCAAGGGACCATCGAATCGAAAAGAAAAACCACGTTCGGGCGTGTCGATCTGGGGTGAGCTCACGCCCAAGTCCATCAACACCCCATCGACCGAGCCTGCGGGCAACTCGCCCAACTCGGCGAAGCCTTGGTGGCGAATGATCAAACGTGGGTCTTGAATGCTGCGCGCCACAGCGATGGCGTCGGGGTCTTTGTCGAACACAATCAATCGCCCTTGTGGCGAGAGTTGCGACAAAATCAAACGGGTGTGTCCGCCGCGACCAAAGGTTGCGTCGACGTACGTTCCATCGGGCTGAATGTCGAGGGCTTCGACAGCTTCGCGCAAGAGAACGGTGGTGTGCGTGCATGCCGTGTCCACCGTCCGCCTTTAAAAAGAGAATTCCTTGAACACATCGGGCATCTCGCCCTGCATGGCCTGGGCCTCTTGGGTGTCGTAACTGGTTTTGTCCCACAACTCGAAGTGGTTGCCCATGCCCAGCAGCATGGTGTCTTTGCTGATGCCTGCCGCCGCACGCAACTCAGGAGAGATCAGCACGCGACCGGTCCCATCCATCTCCACATCCATGGCGTTGCCCAAGAAGATCCGCTTCCACCACTGCGCACTCATCGGCAAAGCCGCAATCCGCTCACGGAACTTCTCCCACTCGGGGCGCGGAAACACCATCAGACAACCGTGTGGATGACGCGTGATGGTCAACTGCCCTGCTGCGGTGGCGCTCAGAACGTCACGATGCCTTGTCGGCACCGACAAACGACCTTTCGCATCCAAACTCAGCGATGAAGCTCCCTGAAACACGGGCAACCTTCCTAAAAAACAGTGATCGCAATGCGGTCAAAACGCCAAAGGCACTTTTCACCACTTAATTGCACTTATTTGCACTGTATCAGGAAAACTTGATTTCTCGGGGCAATTTCTAACTTTTTTCAATGAAATCAATGACTTACAGCGAGATCAGAAAGCGTGACTCATAACAAAAGTCCTTAAAAATTAAGCACTTAGAAGAAACTGTAAAAGTACACTATCAAGAGATGTGGACATAAAAAAAGCAGGCCGCTCGGGCCTGCCTTTTTGAATATCCGGTCAAAAATCATCAATCACCGAACATTTTTTGCTTGAGTTCGCGTCGCTCCTGTGCTTCTAACGACAGCGTGGCTGTAGGACGTGCCAGCAAGCGCCCCACCCCAATGGCTTCGCCGGTTTCATCACAGTAACCATAGTCACCCGCGTCGATGCGGTTGATCGACTGTTCGATCTTTTTCAACAACTTGCGCTCGCGGTCACGCGTACGCAACTCAAGTGCATGCTCTTCTTCGATGGTGGCACGATCGGCCGGGTCAGGGGTGACCACGGTGTCTTCTCGCAAATGCTCGGTGGTTTCGCTGGCATTGCTGAGTACTTCGTCCTTGAGTTTGGATAACTTCAAACGAAAAAAGGCCATTTGCGTGTCGTTCATGTATTCACTGTCAGGCATGGCGATGACTTCTGCATCAGTCAGTTTGTCAGCGGTCTTGGTTTTCCAGTTGTTGGCGAGTTTGGCGTCTTTTTTAGGTATCACGGGAACGATCGAAGGGGCAGTGGGCACGGTCATCGGCATGAAGCTCGACTTGGCGGCGTTGGTCACCACCACCGCAGCGGGCGGAGGTGGTACGAGGGCAGCCATCTTGGCTGCTCTGGAATTTTTCTTGTGAACCACCGGTGTATAGCCGGGAATGATTGGCACCACGTGGACCATGGGTGTCACCACCTCGGGTTTCGCGGTCTTAGCGGCCTTGGGGACGGCTTTGTCCACAGACTTGGCCGGTTTGCTTGCCGTTTTGGGGGCGGCTTTCGGCGGCGCCTTGGGCGCGGCTTTGGCTGGCGCAGCCTTTGCCGTCACCTTCTTGGCAGGCAACGGTTTTTGCACGGCGGCCTTTTTGGCAAACACTGGTTTTTGAGCGGCGGGTTTCTTGGCGGAGACAGCCGTTTTCGCCGCTGCTTTTTGAGCAGGCACAGGCTTGACGGCAGTTGGAGCAAGCTTTTTGAGCGTCGGTTTAGCCAACGGTTTTTTAGCGATTGGCTTAGCCACTGCAGCTTTTTTAACCGCTGGCTTCTTGGCAGCGACTTTGGACGGAGGCGCCTTTTTGGCCACAGCCTTGTGATTCACAGCTTTTTTGACAGGCATCGGCTTGGCCGCAGCTTTCTTAGCCAAAGGCTTGCTCGGCTTGGCCGCGGATTTGGCAGGTGCGTTCTTTTTCACAGCCTGTTTGGCAGCCGCTTGAGGTTTGGCGCCCGTTTTGCCAGCTTTTTGAGCGGGCACAGGCTTTTTGGGAGTGGGTTTGCGGGCTTTGGCGTTCACAGTATGTCTCCTGACAGACCTTGGCCGCACGTGAATGTGCGAAGGCTTGCAAGCTGGTTGTGTCGTCTATTCGAACACATGACCCGGTCTTGGCAACCCCTGTACCGCGTTTAAAAACTGGCGCGACACGGCGTTGGTCTGGCGCGCGGGATTGTAGCCACAAAGTCCGCACCGGTCGCGCAGGCGACGGCAACCCGCAGCGACATCAAACCAAAGAATTTTCTAAGCCCTGGAGCAAGATGTCTTTGGGCAAATCGATGCCAATGAACACCATCTTGCTGATGCGCTCTTCGCCAACGCCCCAATCCGGTCCTAAATCACTGCCCATGAGCTGGTGCACACCTTGAAAAATCACCTTTTTCTCAGTGCCTTTCATGTTGAGCACACCCTTGTAGCGCAGCATCTTGGGGCCGTAAATGTTGACAATGGCGCCCAAAAAGTCTTCCAACTTAGCGGGGTCAAACGGGCGTGGCGACTTGAAGACAAAGCTTTTCACGTCGTCATCGTGGTGGTGGTGGTGGCCATGTCCATGGTCGTGATCGTGATCGTGCGCATGGGAGGGATGGTCGCATTGCTCGCCGTGCGCGTGGTCATGGTGAGCGTGGTCGTGGGCATGCGAGGGATGGTCGCAATGCTCACCATGGTGGTGTTCGTGATGGGCGTCGTCCGACAGAAAGTCGGGGTCGATGTCGAGCTTGGCGTTGAGGTTGAAGCCACGCAGGTCAAACACCTCGGCCAAGCTCACTTCGCCAAAATGCACCACCTTTTGGGGCGCGCGGGGGTTCATGTGTTTCAAGCGGTGCTGCAAGGCATCGAGCTCTTGGGGCGACACCAGATCGGCTTTGCTGATGAAAATTTGATCGGCAAAACCCACTTGGCGGCGCGCCTCTTGGCGGTCGTTGAGCTGCTGCGCGGCGTGCTTGGCATCGACCAGGGTCAAGATCGAGTCGAGCAAAAAGCTCTCAGCAATTTCATCGTCCATGAAAAAGGTTTGCGCCACCGGCCCGGGATCGGCCAGGCCGGTGGTCTCGATCACCACACGCTCAAAGTCCAGCAAGCCTTTGCGCTTTTTAGCCGCCAGCAGTTGCAAGGTGGTGCGCAGGTCTTCACGGATGGTGCAACACACGCAGCCATTGCTCATTTGGATGATTTGCTCATTGGTGTCCGACACCAAGATGTCATTGTCGATGTTTTCTTCGCCGAACTCGTTTTCGATGATGGCAATTTTCTGGCCGTGCGCTTCGGTCAGCACGCGCTTGAGGAGGGTGGTTTTGCCCGAGCCCAAAAAGCCGGTCAGGATGGTGGCGGGAATCAACATGAGAAAGCCTTGTGTGATTTTTTAGAAAACTGGATCGCTGGATATTGTGGCGTGACTGATTTTTTCAACCAGAGGGGCCGCTTTCATGACCACCAAACCCTTGAGGTATTCACCCTCGGGGAAGGTCAAGGTCATGGGGTGATCGGGTGCGCCTTGCATGCGCTCGCTGATGTAGCCATCCACATGCGCATCGGTGCCCGCAGACGCCACGATTTTGTGAAACAACTCGGCACCAATGCCGCCCGAGCAGCTGTAGGTGAACAGCACGCCACCGGGCTCCAAAATTTTGAAGGCCAGGCGGTTGATGTCTTTGTAGGCGCGTGCCGCACGGTCGGCATGCGCGGCCGAGGGTGCGAACTTGGGAGGATCGAGCACGATGGCGTCAAACGTGCGGCCTTCTTTGTGAAACTGACGCAAAGAGCCGTTGACGTCGGCATCCATCATGGTGGTGCGCTCAGCATCAAAGCCATTCAGCGCCACGTTGGCACGGGCGCGTTCAATCGCAGGACCCGATGAGTCGATGGACGTGACATGCGCCGCACCACCCGCCAAAGCCGCCACGGTGAAGCCCCCGGTGTAGCAATAGCAGTTGAGCACGCGCTGAAACTGCAAGCGGCGGGTGTAGTCGGCAAATTTCTTGCGGCTGTCGCGCTGGTCCAAGTAAAAGCCGGTTTTGTGGCCCTCGGCGATGTCGAGTGAGAGCTGCCACTGGTGTTCGCGCAAGATGATGGCGGTGGGTCCTTCGCCCCGCAGCCAGCCGGTGAAAGGCTGCAAACCTTCTAAACCTCGTACGCCAGAGTCAGAGCGCTCAAACAGTTTGGTGAGCCCAGTTTGCGCCAGCAAGGCGTCGGCGATCACGTCCTTCCAGCGCTCGGTGCCGCTGGAGAGGAACTGGGCCACCAAGGTGTCGTCGTAGCGGTCGACGATCAGGCCGGGCAAGCCATCGGACTCGCCGTGGATCAAACGCAGGCCATTGCTTTGGATGTCAAAACGGCTGCGCGCAGCAATGGCGCGGCGGATGGCGGCGTTGAAAAAGTCGGCATCGATGCGTTGGCTCTCGTCAAAGCTCCAGATGCGGGCGCGAATTTTGGAGCTGGGGCTGAAGGAGGCCCAGCCTAGGAAGCTGCCGCTGTGGGCTTCAACGCGCACGGTCTCGCCTGAATCAGCACCACCTTTGGCGATGGCGCTGTCAAAAATCCAGGGGTGGCTTCTGAGGGCAGAGCGTTCTTTGCCGTCTTTGAGTCGAATCGTTTTCATAGCCCGCTATTGTCGTTGCTTCGGTATTGGGCTTTGTGGCGCTTTTTCGCTGGTGCCCTTTGCTCTTTGCTCTTTGCTCTTTGCTCTTTGCTCTTTGCTGTTGGCTGTTGGCTGTTGTTTTACTTCGTTCGCTGCGCCAAGGTGCGGTGCCGGGCCCGCTGCGGCTTAACGTCGCCAAAGCGCCTGATGGCGCCGCATCGGGCCCGGCACCACACCTTGGCTTCGGGTGACGGCTGGGACGGCGGTTTCGCGCGTGCTAGGTGCTAGGTAAATAGGTACAACTGTGTATCACTACGTCACTGCATGCCAACGTGCCTGCTTGCGTTCGAGGTGGAGGGTGACGGGCCACTCAAAGGGCGCGACACAAGTGGGAAAGACCTATGGCACGTGAACGTCACGCACACACAAAGGTGAGGCGGGGCATGGGCTGTGATGCGGCGCCATCAGGCGCTTCGGCGACGTTAAGCCGCAGCACAGTCCATGCCCCGCCTAACCGCGCCCCGACAAAGAGAAAACGTCACCACAACACGAGAAGCAAAGCGCTACTTCTTACGCGCCCGTGGATGCGCCGCGTCATACGCCTGTGCCAAATGCTGAAAGTCCAAGCGCGTGTACACCTGCGTGGTGCTGATGTTGGCGTGACCCAACAACTCTTGCACCGCCCGTAAATCGCTGCTCGACTGCAACACATGACTGGCAAACGAGTGACGCAACATGTGGGGATGCACCGGCGTCGACAACCCCGCTTGCAAACTGCGCTGGCGCAAACGCTGCCAAATGGCCTGTGCACTCAATCGCGTGCCATAACGGCCAATGAACAAAGCCTGCTGCTCAGCAGTGGCAGGGGTCAAGCCCTCGGCGCGCACGTTGTACCAAGCCTGCAAAGCCTGCAAAGCCTTGCGTCCTACCGGGACACTGCGGCGTTTGCCGCCTTTGCCGAGCACATGGGCCTCGCCTGCTTCCAAGTCAATCCACCCTTTGGCCTGCGTGCTGGCGTGCACATCCAATCCCGTCAGCTCGCCCACGCGCAAGCCGCAGCTGTAGAGCAACTCCACCATAGCGGCATCACGGCAACGCAACCACGGGTCATCGTCGACGGCCGAGGATCCGGCAAATTCAGCCAGTTGAACCGCGTCGTCCACGCTCAACGCTTTGGGCAAGGGCTTGGGCGCTTTGGGGGCACGCACACCTTGCACGGGGTTATGGGTCATGAAGCCCTGGCGCCCCATCCAAACATAAAAGCCGCGCCAGCCTGACAAGATCAGCGCAATGCCACGGCCACTTCGACCGCCGCTGTGCATCTGCGCCACCCAACGGCGGATGTGGCTGGCTTGCACGGCAACCAGGGCTACATCAGCTTGGCTTGCGAACTCAGCAAGTTTTTGCAGGTCTAGTGTGTAGAGCGCATGTGTGCGATCCGCCAGGCGCTTTTCAAAGCGCACATGGTCTAGGTAGCGGGCAACCCAGTCCATGCGTTACATCTGCTGGTGGGTCAACTCAACGCAGGTGCGACAGGGCCGCGCTGGCCAAGTCGCCCAAACGCTCAATGAAGGCGGTGCCCATGCCTTCGTGGTAGCGCTGCGCGTCAGGTGAGGCCAACAGCAGCAGGCCAATCACCGGGGCCGTCACTGCGGTGTGCGGTGTATCTGCTAGGCGCGTTGCGCGCAGCGGGATCAGCGCCACCGATTTGGCCGCGCTGGGCTCGACCAACCATTGGACGGCTTCAATATCAGTGTTCAAGCCCACGTAGGGCGCCTCCAAGGTGGCAGCAAATTCTTTCACCGCTGAGCTGACGCCAACGGCAAAGGGTTCGATCTGAAAGGTATCGATCACGTCCCAGACTTTGATGGCCACTTGGGGCACCATGAAGTCGTGTTGAATTTGGTCAGCTATGGTGTGAGGCAAGTCACGCGCATTGGTGGTCATCAACAAGGTTTTGACCCACCTGTGTTGACGCTCCATCAGCACTTCATTGTCCGTGCCGTGTCGCATCAAGTCCATCATGCGCAATTCGAGCGCACGGATTTTTTCGCGCAACATCTCGGCTTGGCGCTCTTGCAAACTCACCGCGCGTTGACCATGCGGACTGGTCAGACGCACTGCAGCCAATAACTCAGCGTGGCGGTTGAAAAAATCAGGCGTATTGACCAAAAAGTTGGCAATGTCGTCTTCGGTGATCGGGTTCATGGCAGAGGAAGTCATAAGGTATCGGGTAGGTTGATGTCGCCGTGAAAAACAGTGGTGGCCGGGCCAGTCATCTGCACCGAGTGGTCGTTACCCGCCCAGGCGATAGTCAAGTCGCCACCGTGTGTGTGTACCAGCACTTCAGAGTCCAGCAGACCCCAGCGAATGCCGGTGACCACAGCCGCACAAGCGCCGGTGCCACAGGCCAAGGTTTCGCCCGCCCCACGCTCGAACACGCGCAGGCGGATGCTGCTGCGGTTGACGATTTGCATGAATCCCGCATTCACGCGTTTAGGGAAAGCCGCATGATGTTCTATCAGCGGACCCTGCGTTGCGACAGGGGCAGCGTCCACGTTATCGACAACCTGCACCGCATGGGGATTGCCCATGGAGAGCACGCCCACGTCCACGGTGTGGCCATGGCTGAGTGCGAGTTGCCAAATAAGCACGTCGTTCGGCGTGGGGCTGTCATTGTGCAAGGCTTTGGCGTGACGTGGGTCGAACGGTACCCGTGGTGCATCGAATACAGGTGCGCCCATGTCAACCATCACCTGTCCATCGGGCAATTGGTGCAACTCAATCACACCGCCATGCACCTTGACGCGCACGCTGGTTTTGTCGGTCAAGCCCTGCTCGCGAACAAAACGCACAAAGCAGCGTGAGCCGTTGCCACACTGCTCCACCTCGCCGCCATCGGCGTTGTGGATGACGTATTCAAAGTCCACATCGGCTTGTGGTGCTGGGCGCACGCTCAAGATTTGATCGGCCCCCACGCCAAAGTGGCGATCGGCCAAGAAACGGTAGTGTGCGGGGCTCAGGTTCAAGCGTTCGCGGGTCTCGTCCAAGACCACGAAATCGTTGCCTGCGCCTTGCATTTTGGTGAAGCGAATTCGCATGGGTTGGATTATCGGCCAGCCAGCTGTCGCGCAGCGGTCAACCTGCATACGCCTCGCGGTTTATCCTCGCGACCTTGTTTGTCATTCATGTTTAACCGAGGCCTCACGATGCGCATTCCAGATTGGACCCCCGAACAAAAACCCCAGCCCCAGGACCTGATCGACACGATCTTGAAACGCCGCGGTGGCGCCTTCATCAATTTGGACCGTGCCTTGTTGTGGAGCGAGCCGGTGGCACGCGGCTGGAACCACTATGTGGGCAATGTGCGCTCAGCCTTACCCACCAGCTGGAAGCTGCGTGAGTTGGGCATTTGCACCGTGGCCTTGCTGACCGGCGCCACCTACGAGTACCACCACCATGCGCCTGACTTCTTGAAGGCCGGTGGCACCCAAGCAGAGCTGGACGCGCTCAACCGCGTGGTGCAAGACGATGCACGTCGCCCTGTCACCGATGCAGGCTTGGACGAGGTGGGCCGCTTGGTGGTGCAGTACGCCGCGCAAATGACCTTGGATGTGAAAGTCGATGACGGCTTGTTCGCACAATTGCAAACACACTTCAACACCACCGAGGTGGTGGAGCTGACCACGGCGATCGCCACCTACAACATGGTGGCCCGCTTCTTGGTCGCCTTGGGCGTGTCGCCAGAACATTGATCCGATTGAACCGATAAGAAGAAAGCCGCCCTTGGGCGGCTTTTCTTTGAGCGCAATCACCAGGTCAATCGGCTTTGATGTTGTTGTCTTTCACCACCTTGGCCCAGATGTTCATCTGTTTTTCAATGAAAACACGCGCTTGCTCTGATGTACCGCCTGTGATGTCAATGCCTTGGGCGTCCAATTTTTTGGCGACCTCAGGGTTCTTGAGCACTTTGTTGAGTTCTTCGTTCATGCGCTTGATGACCTCAGGTGGAGTTTTGGTGGATGCCAACACCGCCCACCATGCAGGGGCCTCAAAGCCTGGGTAGCCGTTTTCAGCAATCGTGGGCACGTTGGGCAAATCGGCAGCGCGCTTGCTGCTGGTCACCGCCAAGGGGCGCATGCGGCCACTGTCGATGTGTGGCTTGGTAACAAACACCGAACCGATTGACAAAGGCACATGGCCCGCCACCGCATCGCTCATCAAAGGACCGCCGCCTTTGTAAGGCACATGGGTCCATTCCACATTGGCGTCCTTGCCCAATAAGGCCATGGCCAAGTGGCCCAAGCTGCCGTTGCCAATGGTGCCAAAGCTAACATTTTTCTTGGCCTTGGCCGCAGCCACCACATCGGCAAAGGTTTTGTATTCGGAGTTCACATGGGTGGCCAAGACCATGGGGGACGTGCCCACCAACACCAAAGGCACCAAATCTTTTTTGCTGTCAAACGGCATGCTGGCGTTGAGGCTTGGATTAACCCCATGGGTGTCAAACACCACGGCAAAGGTGTAGCCATCGGCAGGCGCCTGGACCACGGCTGCGGTACCTATCACACCTGAAGCACCGCCTCGGTTCTCTACGATCACGCTTTGACCCAATTGCTGCGACAGCGGCTGGGCAATGATGCGCGCCACTTGATCCACCGAGCCGCCTGGCGGAAACACGGCCACCAGTTTGATGGCTTGCTTAGTAGGCCAGGCTTGCGCCACAGCCAGTGAGGGCAGGCCCAGTGCGGCCAAGACCAGAACCCCGCCCAAGGCAGCTGTCTTCAAAGTAATTTGCTTCATCATGTTGTGCTCCAAAAAAATATGAACGCTTAATTCGTATAAGAATTGTGGATCAAACACGCGTGGGATGGCCTGTGGCTTCTACGAACGGGGTAACTACGAAGTAGCGATCTCTTTAATAATCGCCTCATGGTCAGAACTACACAACTCCTTCACACCCCACGCGAACCCGCGCCTCTGCGCCCTGCTGCCACTGTGCTGTTGCTGCGCGATGGCCCACATGGCTTGGAAGTGCTCATGACGCGCCGCGCCATGACCGCCAGCTTTGCGCCAGGCGCTTACGTGTTTCCGGGCGGTGGCATCGACGCCGCCGATGCACAGGCCCACGCGCTGGCTGCGCGTCGCGCCACGCAAAGCGACACCCACCTCACCCAAGCCATCGCGGCCATCCGCGAGAGCTTTGAAGAATTGGGCATCCTGCTGGCACGTCACGCCGATGGCCGCATGGCCGACGACGCAGACATCGCCGCCCTAGACCGCCATGCGCCAGCTGCCGAGTTTGCGCAGCAATGCCAACAGCGTGGCCTGAGCTTGGCCGCAGATCAGGTGTATCTGTTGGCGCACTGGATCACCGACCGCGACTTGCCACGTCGCTTTGATGTGCCTTTTTTGGTGACCCACATGCCCGATGGCCAAACCCCGGTGGCCGATGACAAAGAACAATTTGAACCGGTGTGGGTGCGCCCTGCCGATGCGCTGAACCGCCATGCAGCGGGCGACTTTTTCATCATCTTCCCGACCATCCGCACCTTAGAGCGCTTGCAGCACTTTGCCGACGCCCAGAGCGTACTGAACGCGTGCGCCAGCGAGCAACCCTGGTTCACCAGCTGCCCGCGTGCGGGCTGGATGGCCGGCAAAGAGTCGCGTCACATGGAGCACGAGCCGCCCTTTGGTGAACTGGCCTTGACCTGCCCCGACGGCCAAATCGTGCACCACCTCGATTGGCAAACCGACCAACCCGTGTTGCTTTTGAAAAACGTACAACGCCTGACTGCGCCCAACCCAGGCGTGATGACCGGACCCGGCACCAACAGTTACTTGGTAGGCGACCCCGATACGGGGTTCATCGCCATCGATCCCGGTCCAGCCGATCAGGAGCACCTGGATCGCTTGTGGCGTGCTGCCGGAGGCAATATTCGCCTCATCGTGTGCACACACTCCCATCCCGACCACTCGCCGGGTGCGGCACCATTGCAAGCCTTGTGCGCGCAACATGGCCATCGCCCGCCCGTGCTGGGCTTGAGCTCGGCACCGACGGCACGCGCGCACAGCGAGTTCACGCCCGACCGCGAACTCCACGATGGCGAATTGTTGGTGCTGCAAAGCCCACACACCACCCACACCTTGCGCGTGGCGCACACACCGGGCCATGCGGCCAACCACCTGTGCTTGGTGCTGGAAGAAGACGGTTTGTTGTTCAGCGGCGACCATGTGCTCAACGGCAGCACCACCGTGGTTGACCCACCCGATGGTCACATGAACGACTACATCCACTCACTCGACAAATTGTTGGATGCGTGTGAGCAAGACCGTATCGAATTCATCTTGCCAGCGCATGGCTACGTGCTGGGTAATTTGTGGAATGAGCCGCACGATGCACGCGCGTGCATCACGCACCTCAAGGCACACCGACTCAAGCGTGAAGCCAAAATTTTGGGCGTGATGCAAAAACACCCCGAAGGCAGCATGGACGACTGGGTGAAACTGGCCTACGACGATGTGCCACCGCGTTTGTGGCCGGTGGCCATGCGCTCGTTGCTGGCACATGTGGAGCGGATTCGAAGTCTGGGTTAAAAGTGTGAAGCCCACCGATACGCCGGATTCTGTGCAGGGTGGTTGCCCACCCCGTGACCGTCATTAATCTGGGCCGAGGGTCACCCACT
>CANFYL010000056.1 GCA_947451285.1 Comamonadaceae bacterium | reverse complement strand
TCCCCTGAAACCCCGCCTTGGCGGGGTTTTTCATGGGCTTCATCGCTTCAAGCGTTTCAAACACCCACGCAAGAATTTGCCAAAAAAAACGCCTGCGGATGCAGGCGTTTGGGTGGAAGCGAAGCCTCGGTCAGTTGGTGTTGATCTTGCGACCATTCAAGGGCTGCACAGGGCGTGCATTGCGCTTGAAGGGGAAGTCGGCCACTTGTTTCTTGGCGATGTCCACCGTCGTTTTGAGGATGTAGAAGTTCACACCTTCGGTACAGGGTGGCGTGGTCAGTGAGCCTTCATAGCTGTAATGCGTGAGGGCGGCTGGCACCAAGTTGGCTGGATTGAACTTGACCTTCTCGGGCATCACTTCTGGGCCTTCGCTCTTGGGCGCGTTGTCCCACAGCACTTTGATGGCGTCGTTGTCTTTGCCTTCGTTGAGCAACACACCCAACACCGCCAACTTGCCTTCGGCATTTTTGTGCACAAAGTGCGCCACCATGGCCATGGGTTTGCCGTCGATTTGTTCTTCGCTGGGGCGGTGGAAGTGGAATTGCAACAGGTTGTAGACCTCTTTGTTGATCTTGAGGGTGCTACCTGGCTCCACGTTGACTTGGATGGTGTGGCCGTTGTTCAAAATTTTCAATGGGCCTTCTCTGTAGTTGACCACCAAGGTGTCTTTCGATTTCTCAAACGGACCGGTGATGTTCAAAGGCGACTGCTTCTGGCCTTTGCCACAGGTGGGGAATTCGTCGCCCCAGTTCTCAGGTCCCATTTCACCGGCATAGTCCCAATGCACGGCATGACCTTTTTTGCCATGGCCGCCTTCTTTTTCAGCGGCGCAGTCAGCCAGCACTTTGACTTTTTGACCTGCAGCAGCCAAGGCGTTTTGTGCGGCACAAATGGACTTCAGACGGGACGACCATTCGGCCATCTCCAGCGCTTTTTGGAAGGCACTGACCGTCTCAGGGTCTTGTGCGCCTTTGGTTAAGAGGCGCAACGCACCTAAGCCCAGTTGACGTTCGCTGATGATCGGGCCTTTTTGCGCTTTGATGAAAGCTTCGTAGTCTTGCAGCACCACCCCGTTGGAGAACGAGTCTTTGACTGCAGCCAGCTCTTTGACAGCAGGCTCGAGTTCTTCGACCTTCTCTTTGGCCTCGGCCAGTTCTTTGGTGAGCTTTTCAAGCTCTTGTTGTGCTTCGGTGACTTCTTCACTGACATCGGTCAGCTCATGCATCACATGGCTTTTACCGGTGTAGCTCCAGTAAGCCAAAGCCAAAGCGCCTGCCAGCAGCAGACCGAGGACAACCTCAATGATTAAGCGTAAATATTTTTTCATAGCCATTCACTTTTGAGTGGGTGCATCAGACGAAACGCCCCAAACAGACACGCAAAGCATCTCCGCTTTAGGCAGGTCAGCTGGTATCGGCTCGGTGCATCAGAAGCTTTAATGGCTTCTTGCAACGGTGAATTATTGCCGCTGCAAGAAACCCACAAGACTCGGCACAGTGGCCGAACTTGCCAAGCGACCCAAGTGACATCTTTTGCATTAACCCTGCGCGGACGACACCGACAGGAAGTGCGCAGCATGCATGAGGCCCAAAGGGGTCGCGAGCTGGGGCACAAAATCCATTTGGTCGAGCACATCGCGCTGCAGGTCGATGCCGGGCGCGAGTTCAAACAGCTCTAGGCCCTCAGGCGTCAAACGGAAGCTGGCGCGCTCGGTCAAATACAAGACCTGCTGCCCACGCAGCAAAGACTGCGCGCCGCTGAAGGTGATTTGTTCCACCTGAGGCACCAGTTTTTTCACCGCCCCTTGCTGCAAGACACGCATCTGGCCGTCGCCGGTTTGCAAGCGCACACCCTTGGCGGCCAAGGTACCGCAAAACACCACCTTACGCGCGTTTTGTGCGATGTCGATGAAGCCGCCCGGCCCCACTGTCAAGCCCCCTAAGCGCGACACATTGACGTTGCCCTTGGCATCGAACTCGCCAAAGCCCAAGAAGGCAATGTCCAAACCGCCGCCGGCGTAAAAGTCGAACTGGGTGGCCGCATCCAGCATGGCACTGGCATTGCGGGCGTAGCCAAACAACACGCCGTCGAGCAAGGTGCCGCCATAGGTGCCGTGTTCAATGGTCTGATAGATACGGTGCATCTCGCCCCGTGCAGACAGCAGCTTGGCCACAGCGTCGGGCACGCCCACACCGTAGTTCACCACCGGGCGTTCTTTGTCGGTGTTGAACAGCTCCAGTGCGGCACGGCGCGCAATGGCTTGGCGTTCACTGAACTGCTCGGCGGCTTGCGCTTGTTCTGCCGCCTGATCGGCGGCTTCGCTGTCCGTACGGGCTTGGCCGTGCAACTCGCCACTGAGCGCCGGGTCAAAAGGAATGCCGTAGCTGGTGCGCTGCTCCGGGTCGACCACGATGGCGTCCACCCAGGCTGCAGGAATGCGCACCTCACGCGCTTTGAGGGCACCGCGTGGCAAGCGTTCTTTGACTTGCACAATGACTTTGCCACCGCTGTTGCGTGCAGCCAAGGCCAAAGACTGCGAGTCCAAATTGGCCGCCTCGTGCTCGAAGCTGATGTTGCCGTCTTCGTCAGCCGCGCTGGCGCGCACCAAGGCGACATGAATGGGAAAAGGTTTGTAGCGCAGGTACTCGCGCCCATCCATCTGCACCACCTCGCTCAGGTCCTCTTGGGCGCTGGCGTTCATCTTGCCGCCACCCAAACGCGGGTCGCACACCGTACCCAAACCCACGTGAGTGAACAAGCCGGGTCGACCCGCACCAATCTCTCGCATCAGCTGCGAGGACACACCACCGGGCAAGATGTAGGCCTCGATCTTTTCGGACTCGGCCAGTTGCTGCATGGCCGGTGACCAGACCCAGTGCCCACCCACCACCCGCTTGACCAAGCCTTCGTGGGCAAAGCAGTTCATGCCTTTGGTTTTTTTGTCCCCAATGCCCAAGGCATGAATGACCGTCAGGCGTTGAGGATGTTGGGTTTGCAGGTAGCGTGCTTGCACCGCTTCAAACAAACAGCTGGCTTCCATCAAACCGCCACCACCGCCCATCAGACCCACGGTGTCACCGTCGCGAATCAAGGCCACCGCGTCAGCAGCCGACATGAACTTGCTCATGAGGTGTCCTGGTTTATTTGTTCAACTCGAACAAGGCGTCGCCTTGCTTCATGACGCGCTTGGCAATGACAGTGCGGTGAATTTCACTGGTGCCATCGAAGATACGGTAGATGCGTGCATCGCGGTAGTAACGCTCAATCGGCAGCTCTTTGCAAAAGCCCATGCCACCAAACACCTGCACCGCACGGTCCACCACACGGCCCAAGGTTTCTGCGGCGTGCACCTTGACCATGGCGATGTGGTCGCGGGCGTCCATTTTTTGGTCCAGCATCCAAGCGGCGTGCAAGACCATCCAGCGTGCAGCGTTGATCTCGATCACGCTGTCGGCCAACATCTGCTGCACCATCTGGAAGTCGCCAATGGCTTGGCCAAATTGCTTGCGCTGCTTGGCATAGTCCACCATCAGCGACAACACATGGCTGGCTTTGCCCACCGCACGCGCACCCACCTGCGCCAAGCGCACCTGGCCCAACACGCCCATGGCCATCTTGAAGCCCTGGCCTTGTTCGCCCAGCATGGCGATGGGCTCTAAGGGCACGTTGTCAAACCACAACTCCAGGTGCGGCGTGCCACGCAAGCCCATCATTTTTTGGTCCTTACCGACGGTAAAGCCGGGCAGACCTTTGTCCACCGCGAAAAGCGAAATTTCTTTGTCGCCGGTTTTGGCTGAGACCAGGAAAAAGTCGGACACCTCCCCATCGCTGATGAAGTGCTTGGCACCGTTGAGCACCCAGCCGGTGGCCGTTTTCTCGGCCCGGGTCTTGATGCCCTGGGCGTCCGATCCCGCACCGGACTCGGTGATGGCAATGGCGCACACGCGCTCGCCGCGCACACAGGGGGTGAGCCAGCGCTCGATCTGCTCGCCCTCACAAGCCAACAGCGCTTCATAGACATTGCCAAAGGCACGGCGAATCAAGATGTCACTGGTGTGGCCAAACTGCTCTTCACACAACATGCGGTCGACCGCGCTCAAGCCACCGCCGCCAAATTGCTCCGGCATGTTGAGGGCGTACAGCCCCAAGGCTTTGCTTCTGGCGTGGATGGCTTGAGCAACTTCGGGCGCCAGAAAACCCTGGTCTTCGACCTGTTGCTCTAGCGGGTGCAGTTCTTCGGCGATGAAACGACGCAGGGTGTCGATCATCATTTTTTGTTCGTCATTGAGCGCGAAATCCATGAGGTCTCCAAATTAAAGGTCGAGCAAAGCACGGGTGGCTGCCAGGGCTTGGCCTGACCAGGCCAAGTCACCCACGGCACGGGCGCGCACATGGTGGGGCACTTCCACGCTGATGAGCAGGTCTGGTGGCAAAGCCTGAAACAAACTGCGCAAATCAATCGCCCCTTCACCGGGCAACAGGCGCTCGCAGCGGGCGGTGTGGATCATGTCGTCCACACTCAACGCCGTGCTGCCCTGGGCGTTGGTGGTCGGGGCATCGCAAATTTGGGCGAAGTGAAGCAATTCGCGTGGCAGCGCGGCGATGTCGGCCAAGGTGGTGTCGGAGCGAGCCACGTGCAACGCATCGACCAAGATGCCGGCGTTGGACGGGCGTCCGGCGTTGTGGATCACCTGCAAGGCTTCGCGCGCATGGCGCACGGCCGTCCAAGGCATGAACTCCAAGTCAGCCGTCAAGCCATAGGGCTGCATGAGGGCGCACAACTGGGCGTAGTGATCGCTCAAACGGTTCAAGTCGGTGTCGTCACCGGCCACCACCACCACCCGGGCTTTGAGCTGGGCACCGGCTTCGAACAAGGGGATGTAGGGGGTTGGGTCAAACACGGGGCCGATGCGGATGATCTCTAAATCAAACACTCCCAAGCCGCTGTCGGCCAAGCGCGCTTGACATTCGCGCAGCACTGCCTTGTCGCCCAATAAGCGCTGGTGCTGTCCGCCAGGTGTGTTGGCAAGCAGGCGCAAACCTACAAAGCTGTAGCCCAACTGCGCCGCTTGGGCAATGGTCTCAGGGGCCGTGGAGACCTCGGCGGTGAGGTATGACTGTGAATAGATGCGTGACATGACCGACCTTTCGGTTTATTTCAAAGGCGATACCGCGG
Organism: Comamonadaceae bacterium; assembly: GCA_947451285.1. GTDB lineage: Bacteria > Pseudomonadota > Gammaproteobacteria > Burkholderiales > Burkholderiaceae_C > Limnohabitans. Next base: position 6,559 of record CANFYL010000056.1, on the reverse strand, counting down.
TGGGCATGGCGATGGTGGACGTCATGGCGGTGGTCAGCCATGCAGGCCCTCCCTTGGGTGGCCAAATGCCTTGGGCCACCGAGTCGGCGCGGGCTTTGGAACGCGCATCCAGCGAGGGATACGCCCAGATGTTGGTGAAGCGCAGCGGGCCATCCAAAGCCACCATGGCCACCACACAGGGCGAGAGTTTCGCGCGCGCGGGCACCGCTTGTTCCCACAAGTCGAGGGTGGGTTGCACACCCCCCGGCTTGATGCCGTAGGTGCGAATTTCATACACCGGGCCGTGGATGCCGCTCTCGGCGCTGGGGCGCACCGGCTTCATCCATGGGAAGCCCTGGTAGCTGTGCTGCTCCAGGGATTGAAAGATTTCGCCACAGCCAAACGGGCTGGCATTGAGCTGGGTGCGCTGGCGTTCGGCCTGCAAGCTGGCCAAGTCATGAAAGCCACGCAAGACCACCATTTGGTTCAAGGTGCCAATGTCGGTGAACCAGCAGCCCAGCAGTTCGCCCTGGCCTTGGGCAGCAAAGGTTTCGACGTTTTTAGCGGCTTGGGCCGCAGTGCCAAATGGCAGGGTCAGGGTGGCGAGTTCGTAATACATGGACGTCCTTTTGAAAAATGTGTCGCTCAGGGGTTGGGCCGCCGCATGGTGGGCGGCGATGTAGCCAAAGGTCATGGCAGGGCCGAGGGTGATGCCGCCACTGGGGTAGTGACCGCCCATGATGCTGGTCATGTCGTTGCCCCCGGCATACAAACCCGCAATGGCTTGGCCCTGGGCGTTGAGCACCTGGGCGTGTGCGTTGCAACGCAAGCCGGCAAAGGTGCTCAGGCTGCCTGCCACCACGCGCACGGCATAGAAAGGCCCCTCATCCAGCGGTGCCATGCAGGGGTTGGGGCCCGGGTACGCGGCATCGCCTTGGATGCGGTTGTAAGGTGTTTCACCTTTGCCAAACTCAACATCACTGCCGGTGTGGGCCATCACGTTGTAGCGCGCCACCGTGGCTTGCAAGGTATCGGCTTGGATGCCACAACGCTCGGCCAGTTCTTGCAAGCTGGCACCGCGTTGCAAATAACCATTCGCCAACCAGGGGCCCAAAGGCATGGGGGCCGGTTTGACTGCGCCTAAGCCCCAGCGGCGGATGAAGCGGTGGTCGCACAGCAGCCACGCTTGCACGGGCTCACCCGCTGGCAAAGCCTGAATCAGACTTTGCATGACATCGTGGTACGAGTCGGCTTCGTTGGTGAAGCGTTGACCCGAGCGCGTGACCGCGATCAGCCCGGGCTTGGCACGTTCAATCAAATGCGGAAAGTGGGTGACGCTGCCATCGGCTTGGGGCACCAGGGACACCGGGGCCAAGGCAGCCGCTTGGCGCAAGTCGTTGGCCACCAAGCCGCCCACGGTTTCGCCCAGGCGCAAACCGTCGCCGGTGTTGCCACGCGAGGCGGCTGAAAAATGCGCGTCGCCTTGCGGATCGTGTGGCAGCAAGGCGCGTTTGCGTTCGGGGTCGTGGGGAAAGCCGCCGGTGGCCAACACCACCCCGCGTCGCGCGTGCACCAGCTGTTCGCCTTGCGGTGTGCGCACCACCGCGCCGCACACACGCAGCGCATCCCCCTGCGCACCACCCTGCCCTTGCGTGAGCAAGCGCACGCAGGGGCTGTTGACGCGCAGGTCCACGCCTGCATCGAAGGCCGACTTGGCCAAGGCGGCGACCAAGGCGTTGCCATTGACCAGCTGCATGCCCCGGCCATGCCAGATCAGGTCCCGCCAATGGCGCACAACCCGGCGCGTGACGTGCACGAAGGAGGGCCAACTGCGCAGGCTGTTGAAGAAATGCCGCAGGTCAGCGCCCGACGCAATGCCCATGCCCCACAGCGTGGTCTCGGGCAGCGGGGGTTTGAGTTGAGCGATGTGCTCACCCAGCGCACGCCCATCGAAGGGCGCGGCACACACCGAGCGCCCCCCGGTGGCCGCGTCGGGGCTGCGGCCATGGAAGTCGGGAATGCTGTTGCCGTCGACAAACTGCAAGGCGGTGTGCTGCTGAAAGAACCGCACCATGTTCGGCGCATGCGTCAAATAAGCCAAGGCACGCGTCTCGTCAAACTGTGCGCCCAGTTCATGGCGCATGTACGACAGCGGTTTTTCCAAAGGCTCGGCGATGCCAGCGGCCAGCGCCAGCGGGTTGCGCGGAATCCACATCCAGCCACCCGACCAGGCCGTGGTGCCGCCGTACTGCGGGTCTTTTTCGACCACGATGACTTTGAGTCCCAAATGCGCGGCCGTCACAGCAGCCGACAGCGCACCCGCACCCGAGCCCACGACCAAGAGGTCACAGGTGATGGCGCTGGCGTCTGAGGACGGGTGTGAAGACGACATGGGTTTTAAGGGGCGTAGATTGGTTGGCGATCTTTCGCCGAAGCCCGTTGGTTGAAGAACGGCGACGCCCCACTGGCTGCGGCCAGTTGGGCCGCGAACGATTGCAGTTCGTCGCCCAAGGCCAGCATGCGCGCTTCGGTAAAGCGTACCGTGGGCCCCGCGATGGTCAAGATGCCCATGGGCGGCTGGCCGTTCAGACGCACCGGCGCGGCCATGGCGTTCAAGCCAGCGGTGAAGGTTTCTTGGGTCAAGCTGTAACCACGTGCACGGGCTGCCTGCAGTTGGTCCAACACCGCCTGCAAGCTGATGGGGGCGTTGGGGCCGTAGTCGGCGGGCAGACCCAGGCCTTGCTTGGAGACCAAGGCCAAAGCGGCGTCGTCTGGCAGCGCCATGAGCCAAGCCAAGCCCGAGGCCGAACAACTCAAGCGGGCGTCGTTGCCCATGTCGGGGTCATAGCGCAGACCTTGGCGGGCCCCTTGGGCACGGGCGACCCAGGTCAGCCGCTCGCCGTCGACCACCGACAAGCGCACCAACTCACCCGAAATCTCGGCCAAGCGGTCGAGCAGGGGCTGGGCTACGTCGACGATGCCGGTGTTGCTCAAAAAGCTCAGACCCATCGACACCAGCTTGGTGGTGAGCACGTAGTCGCCATGGTCGCGGGTTTGGCGCACATAGCCACAGCGGATCAAATCAGCCAACAAGCGGTGCACCGCGCTGCGCGGAATATTGAGCTGGTCGGCCATGGCCGCCAGCTCCATGCCTTCGCCATGGGCGCTGAGCAGTTCCAGCAAGCCAAGGGTTCGTTCAAGGACACCGTTCATTGTTGTGTAACTGTTTGGAGGTGGGGATTGGCGAGCAGTCTAGCGATTTTCAGAATTAAATTCAATAGTTGAATTGTATTCCACTTTTGGCTATGATGCCTGCATCTTCAATTTCTGCGTTCAGACATGCTCGACAACTTCAGTGGCGCCACCCGGGTGCACTTCATCGTGGGGGACCCGATCGCCCAAGTCAAATCACCGTTTGGCGTGACCCAGGCGTTTGAGCAAGCCGGTCGCGACGCCATTTGCGTGCCAGCCCATGTGCCCACCGCCGACTTGGCGGCTTGGCTGGACGGCGTGTCCAAATCGCGCAATGTGGACGGCGTGATCGTGACCGTGCCGCACAAGTTTGACTGCTACAGCCTGTGCGCCACGGCCTCGCCGCGTGCCGAGTTTTTGAAAACCGTGAACACCATGCGCCGCCTTGCCGATGGCAGCTGGCACGGCGACATGTTCGATGGCCTGGGTTATGTGCAAGCCATGCGCTTGAAGGGCTGTGACCCGCAAGGCCAGACCGCTTTGCTGGTGGGCGCTGGAGGCGCAGGATCGGCCATTGCCCACGGCCTGGTGATGGCGGGTGTGCGCAAACTGGCCATCCACGACCCCGACACCACACGACGCGACACCTTGGTGGCGCGACTGGCCAGCTTGGGGACAGCCCATGTGACAGCGGGCAGCCCCAACCCCGCTGGCTTTGAGATCGCCATCAACGCCACGCCGATTGGCATGAAAGACACCGACCCCTTGCCCCTGGATGTCACAGGTCTGCGCAGCACGGCGTTCGCGGGCTGCGTGATCACCGCCCCAGCGGTGTCGCCTTGGATCGCCGCAGCACGCCAGCAAGGGTGCCGCACCATGACGGGTGCTGACATGTTTGCGCAAGTGCGCGATTTGATGGTGCAATTTTTGTTGGAAAGCACACCCACACCATGAGTACCTGGTCTCCCATCACCCCACCCAACACCCAACTCGACCAATTCAGCAACGACGCCAGCGTGGATGTGCTGGTGATCGGCGCGGGCGGCGCGGGCATGTCATCCGCGCTGTTTGCAGCGCTGAAAGGCGCACGCGTGCTGTTGGTGGAAAGCACCGACTACCTGGGCGGCACCACCGCTTGGTCGGCGGGCACCAGTTGGGTCCCTGGCACGGCCAAAGGCTTGGCGGTGGAGCCGGGCGACACGCCCGAGCGCGCCAAAACCTTTTTGAACCACGCGGTGGGCGACAAGGCGGACGCGGCCTTGCGCAACGCCTTTGTGGACCATGGCGCGAAAGCCGTGGCGACCTTGGAAGCCCACACCGAGGTGCAGTACCAAGTGCGCACCTTGCACCCGGACTACCTGTCGGAACTGGAAGGCTCGGTGTTGCGCGGACGCGCGATTGAACCCATGCCGTTTGACGGACGCCGCTTGGGTGCGGCCTTGAAGCTGATTCGCCCGCCGATTCCTGAATTCACCGTGCTCGGCGGCATGATGGTGGACCGCGACGACATTGGTCACTTGCTCAAGCTCACGCAGTCGTGGGCCTCGTTCAAATACGCCACCCGCATCATCGTGCGTCATGCGTTGGACAAGCTGTTCTGGGGGCGAGGCACACGCTTGGTGATGGGCAACGCCTTGATTGCACGGCTGCTGTATTCGCTGCTGCAACGCGGGGTGACGATCGTCACACACACACAGGTGGAACGACTGGTGAAAGAGGGCGATGCCGTGCAAGCGGTGGTGCTGCGCCAAGGCGATGTGCAACGCACCGTGCGCGTGACGGGCGGTGTGGTGATGGCCAGTGGTGGTTTCAACCGACATCCACAAAAACGTGGCGAGATGCTGCCCGGTGCCGATGTGCGTTGGTGCCCCGGTGCGCCAGGCCACACCGGCTCGGCGCAAGACTTGGCGCTGGCGGCAGGTGCGTGCTTTGGCACGGGCGGCATGAGCCATGCCTTCTGGGCCCCGGTGTCCACACGCCAACGTGCCGATGGCAGCACCGCCGTGTTTCCCCACTTTGTGATGGACCGCGGCAAGCCCGGCATGGTGACGGTGAACCAAGCGGGCACGCGGTTTGTCAATGAGTCGACCTCGTACCACCTGTTTGGCATCGCCATGCAGCAAGCCCACCCACACGCGCCCAGCGTGCCAGCCTGGTTGCTGGCCGACGCTGCGGCCTTGAAGCGCTACGGCATGGGCATGGTGCGACCGGGCGGGGGTGGCCTGGCACCGTTCTTGGCCGATGGCTACTTGACGCAAGCCCACAGCTTGAGCGAGTTGGCCCACAAACTCGGCATGAACCCCGGCACGCTGGAAGCCACGGTGCACGAATTCAATGCCATGGCAACCCAAGGCACTGACACTGCGTTTGGACGCGGCACCACCGATTACCAACGCGCCAATGGCGACGCCACCTGGGACGGCCCCAACCCCTGTTTGGGCCCGCTCACGCAAGCGCCGTTTTATGCCGTGCGTTTGTACCCGGGTGACATTGGTGCGGCCACGGGTTTGCGCACCGATGTGCAGGCCCGTGCGCTGGACGCCCAAGGCTCGCCCATCGCGGGCTTGTACGCCTGCGGCAACGACATGCACTCGATCATGGGCGGGGCCTATCCGGGCCCTGGCATCACCATCGGCCCGGGCTTGACCTTTGGCTATTTGGCGGCTGAACACGCGGTGGCACGCGCACGGGGGGCGTAAGCACCACCACCCTTCAGCCTACACGCTGGCCATGCCCCCGCGTGAGTGAGTGCGTTCGTGAGTGCTTGAGTCCGTGCGTGTGCAGTGCAGTGCCCGCCAAGTGGGCATGAGCGCTTGCGGCCCATTACAAAGCCCGCGCAAGCAGGCCGCACTTACAATGGCGGTCTTCTTCAACAGCCTCTGGATGAACCCCATGAACCGCTGCATTTGTCCCATCTGGGAGGCTCACGCATGAGCCGCAAAGTCTTTATCAAAACCTTCGGTTGCCAGATGAACGAGTACGACTCGGACAAGATGGCCGATGTGCTGGGCGACGCTCAGGGTTACGAAAAAACCGACGACCCCGAACTGGCCGACCTGATTGTGTTCAACACCTGCTCGGTGCGCGAGAAAGCGCAAGAGAAAGTGTTTTCAGACCTGGGCCGGGTACAACACCTCAAAGCCAAAGGCGTCAAGATTGCCGTGGGTGGCTGCGTGGCCAGCCAAGAGGGCGACGCCATCATTGCGCGCGCGCCTTATGTGGATGTGGTGTTTGGCCCGCAAACCCTGCACCGCTTGCCCGAGTTGCTGAACCAGCGTGAGTCGCAGATGCGGCCTCAGGTGGACATCAGCTTTCCCGAGATTGAAAAATTCGACCACTTGCCCCCCGCCCGCGTGGAAGGTGGCAGCGCCTATGTGAGCATCATGGA
>CANFYL010000055.1 GCA_947451285.1 Comamonadaceae bacterium | reverse complement strand
CCCCGGTTTGCCGGTGGATGTGTCGATTGACCATTCGCTGGCGGTCGAGGTGTTTGCGGTGCGCGACGCGGTGACGGTGAACTTGCAGCATGAGATTCGGCGCAACGCGGAGCGTTACCGCTTTTTGCGTTGGGCTGCGTCGGTGTTGCAAGGGGTGCGCATTCACCCACCGGGCACGGGCATCATGCACACCATCAACCTGGAGCAACTCGCCACGGTGGTCACCACCCAAGACAAGCAGGGCGTCACTTGGGCCGTGCCTGACATGATGATTGGCACCGACAGCCACACGCCCATGGTCAACGGCATTGGTGTGTTGGGTTGGGGCGTCGGGGGCTTGGAAGCCCAGACCGTCATGTTTGGCATGCCCACCATGCTGCGCATTCCCGATGTGGTGGGTGTCAAGCTGGTGGGCCAGTTGCCACCCGCGGCACTGGCCACCGACTTGGCCTTGACCATCACCCAGCGTTTGCGCCAGCTGGGCGTGACCGGCGAGTTTGTGGAGTTCTATGGCCCCGGCGTGTCCACCTTGAGCGCGGGCGACCGCGCTGTGGTGGCCAACATGGCGCCTGAATATGGCGCCACTACGGGCTTCTTTGGCATCGACGCCAATACCTTGGCCTACCTCACAACCACCGGGCGCACCGACGCGGCCATTGGCTTGGTCGAGGCCTATGCCCAACACGCAGGGCTGTGGTTCAACCCACAGGTCGAGCCACGTTACACCCAAACCCTCACCATCGACCTGAGCGCCATTGGCCTGCATGTGGCAGGTCCACGTCGCCCGCAAGACCTGTGGCTGTATTCGCAAACGCCCGAGGCGCTGGCCGACGCGGGGTTCACGCCCTCAGCTCGCGCGAGGCACTCGGCTTCCTCCGTTCAGGCAGGTCAAACAGGTCAAACAGATCACGCAGGTCATTCACTTGATGCAGCCAGTGCAGCGCGTGCAGACGTCCATGGCCGAGCCGACACACTGCCCCGCCATCCGGTGGCCATTGCCGCCATCAGCAGTTGCACCAACACCACCGACCCTGCGCTTTTGGTGGCTGCGGGCTTGCTGGCGCGCAACGCGCGCGCCCTGGGTCTGCGTGTGCCTGCGTGGGTCAAAACCTCATTGGCGCCGGGTTCGCCTGCGGCGGCGACCTACCTTGAGCGTGCGGGCTTGTTGGACGACCTCGACGCGCTGGGCTTTGGCATCGTGGGCTATGGCTGCACCAGCTGCATTGGCAACACCGGCCCGCTGACGCAGCCTGTGCGCGACGCACAGCGGGCGGGCCAGAGCCAAGGCGTGGCCATTTTGTCGGGCAACCGCAACTTTCCCGGACGCGTGCACCCCGACTTGGAGCTGAGCTTCATCATGTCGCCACCCCTCGTCATTGCTTTTGGCTTGTGTGGCGACGCCCAAAAAAACCTGGCCACCGAGCCGCTGCAAACCGCGCCCAATGGCCAAGCCGTGTACCTCAAAGACGTTTGGCCCACGCACGAAGACATTGCCGCCCACGTGGCCCTGGGCGCCAACCCCGACGACTACGCGCGCGACTTTGCGCGCGCCAGTGCCAACCCCTTGTGGCACGCACTGCAAGCCCCGCACAGCCCGCTGTTTCCGTGGGACGAGCGCTCCACCATCCTGCGCCGCCCGCCGTTTGCCGCCGTGACCGAAGGCAGCCAACTGGGCCACTACAGCGCCTACCCCTTGCTGGTGGTGGGCGACGACGTGACCACCGACCACATCTCGCCCGCCAGTGCCATTCCGCCCGACAGCTTGGTGGCCGACTTCTTGGTGGCACGCGGCGACGAGCGCCACGACCTGAACGTGTTTGCCTCACGCCGTGGCAACTGGGAGGTCATGCTGCGCGCCGCTTTCCACAGCAAAACCTTGGTCAACCTGTTGCAGCCGGGCCTGCCCGTGGCGCACACCCTGCACGTGCCCAGTGGCGAGGTCATGCCCATTTGGGACGCCGCCCAACGCTACCGCGACGCCGGTGATGCGGTGGTGCTGGTGGCGGGCGAGCGCTACGGTATGGGCTCTTCGCGCGACTGGGCGGCCAAAGGCCAACGCCTGTTGGGCATACGCGCCGTGTTGGCGGTGAGCTTTGAGCGCATCCACCGTTCCAACCTGATTGGCATGGGCATCTTGCCGCTGCGCATGCCAGCAGGCATGAGCCCTCACACCTTGCAGCTGCAAGCGGGCGACCAACTGCAAGTGCACGCCGCGCCCGAGCTGTTGCAACCCCGGGGTGCCATTGCGGTGTGCGTGCGCCGCGCCGATGGACGCGAAGAAAGTTTTCAGGCCACGGCTGCTGTGGAAACACAGCTGGAACTCAGCTTGCTGCGCGCGGGAGGGGTGATCCCGTCCATCTTGCACAGCACCATCCAAGCGCATGCGGCAAAAAATGCTGAACAAACAGCGCCACAAACAGCGCAACAAACCGCCGTATCAAAGATGACCTAGGCTCGCATGCCATGAGCACCGACACCTCCATCGCCGCCCAAGTGGTGGCCTACATCCACGCCCAAGGCTTGGCGCCGGGCAGCCACTTGCCCGCACAAGCCCTGGCCGACCACTTGAAGGTGTCGCGCTCGCCCGTCAACCACGCACTGGCCTGGTTGCACAGCCAAGGCGTGTTGCGCCGCGAAAAAAACCGGGGCTACTTTTTGGCCAAAGCCGTGGACGTGAACGACCGCAAGTTGGCCAAAGCCCTGGGCCTGGCCCACACCGACGCCGTCAGCGCCGCTTACTTTCGGGTGGCCGAAGACCTGCTGCAAGGCAGCTTGCCCAACGCGTGTTCAGAAGCCTTGCTCAAAACCTGCTACCACTTGACCACAGCCCAACTGCAAGCCATGTTGAGCCGCATGGCACACGAGGGTTGGGCCCATAAAAAACCGGGTTATGGCTGGGAGTTTTCTAGCATGCTGACCACGCCTGACAGCTTGCTGCAGTCGTACCGCTTGCGCATAGCGCTAGAGCCTGCGGCTTTGTTGGAGCCCGACTTTTACCTCGACCCCCAGGTGCTGCACAGCTGCCGCGCCGCCGAGTTGCACCTGCTGGCAGGCGGCATTGAAACCGACACGCCCGACCAACTGCACAACCGGGGTGTGCGCTTTCATGAGTCCTTGGTCGAGGCCTCGGGCAACCCGTTTTTCATCGACACCATCCAGCGCCTCAACCGTGTGCGCCGCTTGCTGTCGTACCGCTCCATGCAAGACCGCCAGCGTTACAAAGAGCACTGCCAACAGCACCTGCGCATCTTGGACTTGCTGGAAAAAGGCCGCAACGCCGAGGCCAGTGAGGCACTGCGCAAGCACCTCACCAGCACGCTCAAAAACCTGCAAAAAATCCAGGGGATTTTGAGGGCTTAGAAGCCCTTTTAACAGATAGTAATTGAATATATTCTCTATTCGCGAATAGAGAATATAATGGGCGAATCATGGTTGCTGCCAAATCAAATCCTCAAATTTCTTTGCGACCCCAAGACGTGGTCGTCTTGCTGCGTTTGTGTCTGGACAAAGAAAAGCCACCAACTTATGCCGTGTTGGCTGAGGATGTGCGTATGACAGCATCTGAAGTACATGCCAGTGTGAACCGATCCATCTTGGCTCAATTGCTTCGGAAAGACACAGATGGAAAACCTCGTGTTTTATTGGCGCAACTCAAACTCTTCTTGCAACACGGTGTGCGTTATTGCTTTCCAGTCGTGCGTGGAGAAATGACCCGCGGCATGCCCACGGGCCATGCCGCGCCACCGTTGATTGACAAGCTGGTGGGAAGTAATGAGCCACCTCCTGTGTGGCCCGATAAAAATGGCAAAGTTCGGGGACTGACGTTTCAACCGCTTTACCCCACTGTTCCACAGGCCGCAGCAAGCAGTCCCAAGCTCTACGAGTTGCTGGTTTTGGTGGACGCCTTGCGGGGCGGCAATGCGCGTGAGCGCGCCATTGCGGTCAAGGAACTCGACGCAAAATTGTCGGCATGATCCATCTCAACCCAAACGATCCCAACGTGGCCATGATTGAGCGCGTGGCCCAGAGGCTCGGCCCGGAGTTGTGCAAAGGCTTGGTCTTTGTTGGCGGAGCTGCTGCAGGTTTGTTGATCACTGACATGGCACTTCCAAGCATCCGTCGAACCGACGATGTTGATGTTGTGACCACAGCACAGGCCTTGGCCGATTACCACCACTTAGAAACCAATTTGAGAGCGCTGGGTTTTGTAGAGGACACACGCCCTGAGGCACCTATTTGTCGCTGGGTGGTAGATGGCATTACGGTGGATGTGATGCCCACCAAAGAAGAAATTCTTGGATTTGCCAACCGCTGGTATACCTTGAGTGTGGCTACTGCACAAACTCAAACATTACCGAGCGGGATGAGCATCAAAGTTATTCGTGCGCCCGAATTTATTGCAACTAAATTAGAGGCGTTTTATGGAAGAGGGAACCATGATTTCCTCTTCAGTCATGACATGGGCGACATCATGGGTGTCATCGACGGTCGAGACAGTCTGGTGGCTGAATGAGCGCAAAGTGATCGTCCGCTGAGAGAGTATTTGGCACTGCAATTCAAAGCCTTGCTGCGCAACACAGTCTTTCTAGATGCATTGCCTGGCCACTTGCAACCCGATCCAGCGAGCCAAGAGCGGTTACCTCAATTGATGGACAAGATCTACAAGCTTTCAGACTTGCCAGTTGATTGATTGACGCATTTCAATCCAGCGCCCTCAATCCACCGTCACCTGCCCATCCTTCACCACCTTCGCCATCGTCGTCATCTCAAGTTTGAGCCACTGGCCAAACTGATCGGGGCTCATGGCCAGGGCTTCTGCGCCTAGGGTGGTCAAGCGTTCTTTGATCTCGGGCATTGCCACGATGCGTTGCACCTCGGCGTGCAGTTTGTCCACCACGGGTTTGGGTGTGCCAGCGGGGGCCAGCAGGCCTTGCCAACTGCCGGTTAAAAAGCCCGGCAAGGTTTCAGCCACCGTGGGTGTGTCGGGCACTTGGGCATTGCGCTTGGCGCTGCTGACGGCCAACAGTTTGAGCTTGCCCGATTTGACATGCGGGTAGGTGGCGACCATGCCATTGAAGGTCACGTCCACTTGGCCACCCACCAAATCGGTCATGGCCTGTGCGCCGCCTTTGTAGGGCACATAGCTCCAGGCCACGCCCGTGCGCTGCGCAAACATCACGCCTGCCAAGTGCGTGGCGCTGCCCATGCCAGCGGCTGCTGCAAAGTTGACCTTGCCGTTTTGTGCTTTGGCATAGGCCACCAACTCGGCCACGTTGTTCACGGGCAACTTGCTGGGCACCACCAGCAGGTGGGGCGAGTAAGCCACCATGGTGATGGGCGCAAAGTCGTTGGGCACCTGAAACGGCAGTTTGTACAGCGAGGGGCTGATGGCCAAGTTGCCCACATCCATCAACGCCAAGGTGTAGCCATCGGGGGCAGACTTGGCCAGCGCATCGGCCCCTACATTGCCGCTGGAGCCTGCGCGGTTTTCCACCACCACGGGTTGGCCCCAGGCGTCACTCATCTTTTGGCCGATCAAACGCGCCAACACATCCGACGTGCCGCCGGCAGGGAAGGGCACGATGATTTTGATGGGCTTGCTCGGATAGCTTGCGGCTGAGGTTTGCGCATGGGCCAGTGGCAACAAGCTGCATGCGCCGAGGGCCACGGCCCACACCAAGTGTTTGAACATACGGGGAATTCCTTGATTCTTCAGGGTGAGGCTATCACCTTTAGGCGTAGGCAAACCTAGAGGTTTTGACTCATGCCTCAGCTCGATTCGACATGTGCTTTTGAGCTGCTAGACAAGTCATAGATGGATGTATATACTAAACGTAGATACATTGTGTAAGGACTCGTCATGACCTACGCCCGCATTTTTCAGTCTGGCAACAGCCAGGCTGTGCGTTTGCCCAAAGAGTTTCGGTTTGAGCAAGACCGCGTCGAGATCTTTCGGCAAGGCAACGACATCGTGCTGCGCCAAGTGCCCACCAGTGCGGTTGCTGTGTTTGACTTGTTGGGCAGTTTGCCTGCTGATTTCATGGCCGACGGCCGTCAAGACACCCCGCCCCAAGAACGTGAGCCATTTTGACAATGGCCGGTTCGCCCACACGCTACTTGCTGGATACCAACATCTGCATCTACATCGCCAAAGGGCAGCCAGCGGCTGTGCGCCACAGGTTTGAGGCACTGTCGGTACAGCAATTGGCCATGTCCACCATCACCTTGGGCGAACTGCGCTTTGGTGCTGAAAAAAGCCAATCCCGCGAACGCGCTTTGACCACCCTTGCGCAATTGGTGCAGATGATTCAACCCTGCGCCTTGCCCATGGCCGCTGCTGAGCACTATGGCCATGTCCGCGCTACGCTGTCGCAACAAGGCTTGCCCATTGGCAACAACGACCTCTGGATAGCTGCGCACGCACTGGCTGAGGGGTGGACGCTGGTGACCAACAACCTCCGCGAATTCAGTCGCGTGCCTGGGCTACACGTCGAAAACTGGGTGGCCTGAGTCGATCCAAGCTTCCCCTGCGTCCGTGCCTGCTGGCCCATGCTGCTTACATCAAGGATTACAGGCATCACACCGGCTGGGGTCAGCCCATGGGGCGGCGTTGATGGCGCGTTGTTCTTCGTGGCTGCAGGTGTCACAGTGCCACACCTCAGCCATGGGCATCCGGGTGTTGTGGCCACACGCGCGGCAAGGCAAGCCTGTGATGTGGCGGGTGGGGCTGTAGCCCGGGGCTTGGCATTGGGGGCAGGCAGACAGCAATTTCTGAATCAAGTCGTCTGCGGCTTTGCGGATGAGGGTTTGCCGGGTGGGGTTGCAAAATGCGCGCAGGTCGTTTTCTACCCACACCACGCCGTTGGCTGAGTCGGCCTTCACCAAGCGGAAGGCATCTTCAAGGTCAGTCCACGTGCACACACCTTTGAAAAGGTGCGTACCCTGTGGCTCTGAGCGCACCACCACATGGTGCTCGGGGAATTGCGCTTGCGCGGCGAACTGGTGCAAGGCCTCCAGCGTGCTCACACTTGCGTGCGCGCTTTGTGCGGGCCCATGTGCCAGGCCCATCAGTTCAATGCCGTGGCGCTGGTCGACCCACAGCAGCACCTCGGTGTTCCAGGGCATCAAGCCCGTGAAAGGGTCGGTGTCAAACGCACCTTCACTGGCCAGCCCCACCTGTGCGCCCGTCAAGTCGATCGCGATCTGCGCTTTTTTTCGGGCGGCTTCGCGTTGTGAGCCCTGCCGCGCCACATCGCCCGTGAAAGTGCCCAAGGTGTCGGTGTCGTAGGCGCTGGTGTGCAACAACTGGCAGCCCAAGGCGCGTTCCAAGGGCGCGCGCAGCAAGTCTTGCTTGCCGTGTTGCGTCAACAGCGCAACTTGAAGGCCTTGGTAAGACGGCCGATGAGAAATTGCCATGCGAGATTTAAGTCAGAGCTTCGTGTGCCAAGTTTACGTAGATGGGGATGCCCACCAGAATGTTCAGTGGAAACGTCACCCCCAAACTCAGCCCGAAGTAGAGCGATGGGTTGGCCTCTGGCAACGCATATCGCAGCACCGCAGGCACCGCAATGTACGAGGCGCTCGCGGCCAGCACCATCAGCAAGGCACCGTCACCGGCGGGCAGGCCCAGCCACCACGACAACCCCAAGGCCGCACTGGCATGCACGATGGGCCCCAACACCGCATAGGCCACCAGCACGGGGGACTTGCCCTTGACTTGGGGCAAGTTGCGCGCCGCCATTAGCCCCATGTCGAGCAAAAAGAACGACAGCATGCCTTTGAACAAATCGCCAGAAAACGGTTGCATGGCCTGCTTGCCCGCGTCACCCGTGATCAGCCCCACCATCATGGCACCCAACAGCAGCAACTGCGCGCCATCGGTGAACGACTCGTGCAATATCTTGCCGATCGACGCCGTGGGCTTGGCCGACGGCCCACCCAGCGCCGCAACCCCACCACCCACCGCCACCACGGGCGTGGCCGCTTTTTGGCGCAGCGCGTTGGCAAACACCACCGCCATGATGATGGCGGGCGACTCCATCAACGCCATGGCTGCGGCCATGTGCCCGCCATAGGCGACCTGTTGGTTTTCTAAATACTGCACCGCTGTGACAAACGTCACCGCACTCACCGAGCCATACGTGGCCGCCACCGCCGCCGCGTCAAAGCCCGACACAAAGCGCTTGAGCACGCTGTAGCCCACCCACGGAATGCAGCTGGCCAATGCAACGGCGGCTCCCAAGCTCGTGCCCACATTGGCCGTGAGCCCGGAGTGCGAGAGCGCAAAGCCACCCTTGAGCCCCAGCGCCATCAGCAGGTAGAGCGATAAAAAGCGCGAGATAGCGGGTGGTATTTCGAGGTTGGATTTGACGGTGCCTGCCAGCACCCCCACCCCAAAAAAGAGGATGGCTGGGTCGAGTAAGTTTTGCATGTGGGCGTTTCCTTTACGCCGATCTTAGAAATTCAGATGTATCTTGTAAAATCGATTCTTATCTACCTATGAATAGATAAAAGTCTATGAATATCACCTTTCGACAGCTGCGCTTGTTCTTGGCCTTGGCAGACACTGGCAGCGTCAGCGCGGCGGCCAAAGCCATGCATGTGACCCAGCCCACCGCGTCGATGCAATTGAAAGAGGTGAGCCAGTCGGTCGGGCTGCCGCTGTACGAAGTGGTCAGCAAAAAAATCTACCTCACCGACGTGGGCAAAGAACTGGCCGCCACCGCACGCGCAGTGGCCCAGGCCTGGGACGGCTTTGAGCAAAACGTGGACGCCATCAAAGGCCTGTCACGCGGCAAGTTGCGCGTGGCCGTGGTCAGCACGGCCAAGTACTTCATGCCGCGCTTGGTGGGTAGCTTTTGCACCAAGCACCCGGCCATTGATGTGTCGCTGGAAATATTGAACCGCGACGGCGTGGTGCAGCGCCTGCGCGACAACCTGGACGACCTCTACATCATGTCTCGGCCACCCGTTGACATGGACTTGGGCGACGAAGTGTTCATGCCCAACCCCCTGGTGCTGATTGCACCCAACAACGACCCCTTGGTGAAAAGAAAGTCTGTGCCCCTGCATGAGCTGGCGCAACGCCGCTTCATCCTTCGCGAAAAAGGCTCGGGCACACGCATGGTGGGCGACCAGTTTTTTAAAACCATGAAGTTTCGCCCCGACGTGAGGTTGGAGCTGGGCAGCAACGAAGCCGTCAAAGAGTCGGTGGCGGGTGGCTTGGGGCTGGGGGTGATATCACGCCACGCGCTGCATGGGCTGAAAAAAGAACACGGTGTGAGCGTGATCGATGTGAAAGGTTTTCCGCTGCCATCGGCTTGGCACATCGTGCACCCCACCAGTAAAAAAATGTCGCCACTGGCCTTGGCGTTTAAGCAGCATGTGTTGAAAGAGGTGACGCGGCGGAAGTGGGATTTGGGGTGAGGTGATTGCGCGCGGAGTTTGTATATAGAACAGCAAATTACTTAACTGCTCATTGAAGGTTTTGGTGAATTTATAGGTTTGGGATTTAGGCATACTATCGCACGTAACTTCTTATTCTTAGAGGGTAAAAATGGATTTCAAAGAAGAGAATATTGCAGCACTTTTTGGGCATGAGGCTGCAGAAGATGAAGATATAGAACGCTTAAAAAGCTATTATCTTAAAGGAGCAATCTATGAGCAAGTTGCTAATGAGATGCCCATACGAATCTTAGTTGGTCATAAAGGTATTGGAAAATCAGCGCTATTTCACGTAGCAATGGATGAGGATATTTCGTCAGGGCGTCTTTCATTATTAATAAAACCAGATGATATTGCTGATATAGGTGATTCGGAAAAAGCATTTTTGGGATTGATTAAAGAATGGAAATTAGGCATCATAGAAATTATTTCCCAAAAAGCGTTGGTTTCTTTTGGAGTTATTCGTGATGATTGGAAAGGGGCGCTTAGTAACTACGGAGGCAGATTCATTGACTTTTTACAGTCGACTATTAAAACGGAAAATTATGCAGACTTATCTAAAATAAAACGTGTAATCCTTGATGAGTTTTTGAAAACCGGGAAAATATTTGTTTACTTAGATGACCTAGATCGTGGCTGGCAGGGTAACAGTCAAGATATTAAAAAGCTTTCAGCTCTACTTAATGCTGTTCGAGATATTTCATCGAATTGTAAAGGTGTTTTTTTTAGAATAAGTCTACGATCTGATGTTTATTATTTGGTGCGAACCTCAGATGAGTCTACAGATAAAATTGAAGGATCAGTAATTTGGTATGGCTGGAACAATCATGAAATTCTCACAATGTTGGTCAAAAGAGTCCAGCACTATTTTGGTCAGCAAGTGACTACTGACGAGTTGGCTAAATTGAGTCAAAGTCAATTAGCAAGTTTCCTCAATCCTGTCATGGAAGATATATTTCGAGGTAGAGGAAATTGGAAAAGTATACCTACCTACAGAATGTTAATGTCTTTAGTAAGAAAGAGGCCTAGAGATATTGTAAAATTGTGTACCTTGGCTGCACGAAACGCTCGTTCAAATGGGAAAAATATAATTACTACCGATAATTTTAATAATGTTTTGAAGAGTATTCACAAGGGCGACTTCAAGACACAGTTAACGAATATCGATCTGAGCTCCCTGATATTGAACGCCTGTTGTTGGGAATGAAGCCATCACGGCAAGAGAAAAGATCCTCAGATGTATATGTGTATACAACAGATACTTTGTTGAAAAAAATCAACAACATACAACAAAGCGGCGTTTTTAATTTCTATGGTAAGAAGGTGGCTACTACGAAGGATCTAGCAGCATTTCTATACAAAATTAACTTCATTACGGCACGTAAGGAAAACGGAGCATTTATTGAACGCCGTTATTTTGAGGAAAATCGATATCTTTCACATAGTTTTGCTGATTTTGGTTTTGATTGGGAGGTTCATCCGGCATATCGTTGGGCGCTACAACCTGACAATCTTTCTGAAGTGTTTGATTCACTCAAAGCTAGCGCTGATTGATCTGCTACACACTGCCGCAATCACTCGTGATTCGTAAACAGCAAATTCGCACACCCTAGATCGTACGGCGCAGTCAAACTAACCCACACGCTTCCCCCGCGACACCCTCCACAAATCACCTCCTCCCACCGTAGCAAAATACACAGCACTTTCCAAAGGAATTGACTGTGAAAATTTGTAGATTCGACAACGACCAACTCGGCCTGGTAGAGGCCGATGGTGTGCGTGATGTCACCGCCGCTTTGTCGGTGCTGCCCACCTGCCACTACCCCTTGCCACGCAACGATTTGCTGATCACGCATTTGCCTGCGGTGATGGCCGAGATCACGCGCATTGCACCCACTGCACCCAAGCTGCCATTGGCAGGGCGGCGCTGGCTGTCGCCGGTGGCCAACCCGGGCAAGATTGTGGCGGCCCCGGTCAATTACAAAAAGCATTTGGACGAAGCCCGCGAGCAAGCCGAGATTCACCACAACAACCAGATTTTGGAAATCCAAAAAATTGGTTTGTTCCTCAAGGCCAACAGTTCGCTGTGCGGTGCCAGTGCGGGCGTGGCCTTGCAGCACCTGGACCGCCGCAACGACCACGAGGCCGAGTTGGTGGTGGTCATTGGCAAGGGCGGGCGCAACATCAAAGCCGCCGATGCCTGGGGCCACATTGCGGCTTACTGCACCGGGCTCGACATGACGGTGCGCGGGCCGCAAGAGCGCAGCTTGCGCAAGTCGATTGACAGCTACAGCGTGCTCGGCCCCTGGTTGGTGACAGCCGATGAAATCGGCCACGCCGACCAGATGGATTTTTCATTGCACGTGAATG
>CANFYL010000054.1 GCA_947451285.1 Comamonadaceae bacterium | reverse complement strand
CGAGCCGTAGCTGAGCTTGCTGTCGCTGAGTTTGTCGGTGACCCAGGTGATGGTGGCCGTTGTGGCGCCCGGGACGACCCCTGGTCCTTGTGTGATTTGAGGGGTGCTGGTGTCTGGCTGAGGCGGTGTGCTGAACTCTGGCAAGACCTGCGTGCTGGTGTTGCCCGCCATGTCGGTCGAGGTCACCGTCGCTCGGTATGTTCTGCCCGGTGTCAGCCCTGTCACCGAGAGTTGGTGGCTCGCATCCAGGCTGCCGTTGACCGCCACCTTGGGTGGTTCATTGGTCGTCAGGTTCGTCAGAGTCACCACGGTGTCGGCCACCTTGTCGGTAACCCATCCGATCACCGCTTGCTTGTCGGTCGCGTAGCCCACGGCAGGTGGTGTGTCAAAGCTCGGCGCTTGCGTTGTGGCGTTCGCCAAGGTGGTGAACGGGATGACCGTGCTGTTGGTCTGGCTGTTGGTGAAGCTGTTGGTCGATGTGACGCCCGCCGAATTGACCGAGTTGACCTGCAGGTAGTAGGTGGTGCTGGGGTTGAGGTTGATCAAGGGCACGCTGTGCTTGACGCTCAAGGTCGCTTGGCTCTCGCTTTGGGTGAGGCTGCTTTGGGCTGTGCCGTAGCTCACCTGGCTGGTGGACGGCTGATCCGTGTACCAAGTAATAACCGCGCTGTTGTTGGAGATGGTGCTGACCTGAGGCGCCAACAAAACTTGCGGGCCTTTGCTGCTGGCGGTTGCCTGTGTCTTGAAGCTCACGGTCTTGGAGAGGGTTGGGCCGTTGCCCAGTTCATCGGTGGAGGAGACGGTGAGGTAGTAGGTGGTGTTGGCGCTCAAGCCCACCACTTGTTGCACGTGGTTGGTTTGCAGTTTGGGGTCGGTGAGCACGCCATAGGCCGTGCCGTCGTTCCACGACACCCCAGACACAGACGGTTTGTCTGTGATCCAGTTGACCATCACGCTCTTGTCGGTGATGTTGCTGATCAAAGGGCCGTTGGTGAGCACCGGCGGTGTGGTGTCTGCGCTGGGAAGAGTCAAACCAGTGACGGTTCTGGATGTGGTGGGGCCATTGCCTGAGACGTCTTTGGCGGTGACTTTGATTTGGTAGCTGGTGTTGCTGGCCAAACCTGAGAGTGCCATGCGGTGGACCACGCTGTAGCTGCTCTCTGCGGCTGTTGAATCAAAGTTGCCAGCGCCATAGAGCACAGCGCCCTGGGCGGGTTCGTTGGTGATCCACTCGACCACCAAGCCTTTCTCGGTTCTGGCAGTCACTGTGGGGCCCATCAGGATGACGGGAGCCACGCTGTCGGCCACAGCAGCAGAGGTAAAGCTGCCCGCCTTGGTGGTAGGGCCGTTGCTAGAGGCATCTGTGGCGCTGACGGTGATGTTGTAGAGGGTTGAGGCAGTCAGTCCCTTGAGTTGGACGCTGTGGGTGGTAGCCAGTTCTGTGGAGGTGGCGCTGATGCTGCCGGTGGTCACAGAACCTGTGGTGGGTTCGTTGGTTTGCCACTCCACGACTGCTGTTGATGAGGTGATGGACTTGACCAAGGGGCCGCTCACGATGATGGGGGCGACGGTGTCATTGAATACCAGCACCACGTCTTGCGACAAGGTTTGCAACATGGGCAGCGCACTCAGGGTTGCACCAGCAAAACCACTTCCGGTTGGGGGGGTGATGGTCAGGCCGATATCACCGGGCATCAAATAAGCGGTGTAGTTGCCATTGGTACCTGAAACCACCGTGGAACTGGCATAGGTTTCTATCGGCGCGCCCGGGTTGCCATTTTTTAAAAAGCTAAGCCGAACCCCAGTGATTCCCACACCGTTACGGTCAGTGACTCGACCGCTGACTTTGATCATGGGAAATGCAATGTCTTTTTTCGCACTTCCGCTGACGGAAATTTGTGCGCGAAACATCAAGCTGCTTGAAAGCGTGGTGTCATCGGAGGGCACCGAAGCGAAGACACCCATGTATTGGGTGTCTGACTTCACAGCAATCGCGTAGCTGCCATCACTGCTGACTGCGACGTTGTTCGAGCGGGTCTCTTCAACTTGCGCACCGACACCAACCGTGACAGATGCGGGACGCACCAAAGCAGAAGGGAATGTCACCAATCCGGTGAGTTGACTCAATCGCGACAGAGTAAAGTTTTTACTTGTATCAGCGCTCAGATTGAAGGCATCGCTCGCACCAGCGAATGCCGAGGCTAGCGTTGGTGTGAGCGTTGCAGTCACGTCACCCGGGACCAAATAGGCGATGTATTTGCCACTTGCGTCAGTCACTGCGGTGTAGCTTGAATAAGTCTCGATGGAGGCACCCGGGTTACCGTTTTTCAAAAAACTCAGTTGCACACCAGCTACACCACCACCGCTGCCATCGGTCACTTGTCCGCTAACTTTGACGACTGGCACAGCTAAATTCTTCACCGTGTCTCCGCTGATCGAAACCTGCGCCCGGTACATCAGGCTGTTGCTGAGGGTTGCCGCATCACTGGCATAAGAAGCAAACACAGCCACGTACTTTGTGTCTGGCTTGACCGCGATCGAATAACTTCCGTCCGAGCCCACCGCGACGTTGTTGGACCGGGTATCTTCAACTTGCACGCCCACACCCAGCGTCACGGTACTGGGCCGTGGCACACCCGAGGTGAAAGACACTGAGCCAGTGAGATGGCTGGCATTGTTCAAAGAAAAGTCCTGGACCGTGTCTGTTGAAGCGTAAAAACTTTGGGTACTCGATGCATAAGACAGCGCATCTGTGCCAGGCGTGAGCGTGACCGTCATGTCTCCTGGCAACACATAGGCGGTGTAGACCCCGTTGGCGCCAGAAATGGCGGTGTAACTGGCATAGGTCTCTATCAGAGCACCAGGGTTTCCGTTCTTCAAGAAGTTCACTTGCACGCCCGGCACTCCCACCCCATTGCTGTTGGTGGCACGGCCGCTGACCTTGATCATGGGAATGTTGATATTTTTGGATGCGTCGCCTGAAACACTCACTTGGGCTCGGTACATCAGGCTGTTGCTGCCCGTGTTGGCATCGGTTGCAAAAGACGCAAAGACGCCCACGTATTTTGTGTCTGTGGTGACATTCAATGAGTAGCTGCCAGAGCTTGGCACCGTCATATTGTTGATGCGTGTTTCTTCAACTTGTGCGCCAGCGCCCATGGTGACCGCTGTGGGTCGCGGCAGCGCGCTGGGAAAAGTCACTGCGCCCGACAGCTTGTACACCGATGCATTGACAAGCACGATGTTCTTCACCACATCAGACATCAGACTCAGGCCTGTGTCTTTGTAGGTTGTCAACAGTGATCCCGAGGGCGGAGTGATCTCTAAATCATAGGTACCACTTGAGGCGGATAGGCTGTAAGTGCCATCCGATGCCACACTGGTTGTGGCCACACTTGTCCCACTTGAAGTCAGCAATCGCACCGAAGCACCCGACAAAGGGGATGAGCCAGCATATACGGTGCCAGTCAAGGTCACGGCATACACCGCGGAAATACTGCACCACAACACAATGCACACAAGCCCCAAAAAACGTTTAGATGAAGACATGACGTGTTTCTCTAAATCTATTGATGAAAGCTCAATGCGAAAGGGCTTGCTAATTTCTGGTGGTGCCTACACCTGGCGGCATTTCAAACACGGGTAAGTTGGCAGCTGGTGCCGCTGTGCCTGCGGCAGCTGGCGCAGTGGCCGCAGCAGGGGTGCTGGCTGTGGCGGGCGTTGCCGGGCTTGCTGGCGTTGGTTGGACCGCCACAGGCGCTGCGGTTTGACCAAACGGAACCAAGGGGGTAAGCATGGGTTGTGAACTCGGCACAGGCGACGTGGGCGTAGGAACTTGCGTTAATCCACGATTGACGGCGTTGTTGGCTGGCGGATTTGAGGGGCGTGGGGCAGATGGGGCGCCGCCGCCAGGACCTTGAGGCTGTGATTGCGCCTCTGGGCCTGCATTGATTTGCAGCAAGTCATCGGTGGGACGGTGGATGTTGTGCACCACGTGAGGGGTAATGGACAGCAAAATTTCTTTTTTGTTATTGGCATTGCTGGGGTTTTGAAAAGCTCCGCCCAATCCAGGAATTTGACCCAACCCTGGCACTTGGTTGGTCGTATTTTGCTCATCGGTACGAATCAAACCCGCAAGCACTTGTGTCTCGCCATCGCGCAAGGTCAATGTGGTGGAGACATTGCGCGTGCCAATTTGATAGGCGGTTGTTCCGTTGTTCACAACGGTGTTGGTGATTGAACTGTCTTCCATGGATGTTTTGATCACGACTTGATCGTCAATTTGAATGACTGGTTCAAATTCAAGTTTGATACCCACGTCCAAGTAACTGACCGCCGATGTGGTGGCACCAGTGAGTGTGCCTGGGTAAGAGGTGGTGGTGATCACGGGCACCTTATCGCCCACGTGAAACTTAGCTTTTTCGCGATTACGGATTCGAATGCGTGGATTGGCAAGCACCCGTGTCACGCCAGTTTGACTTTGCATATTCAGTTGTAACAACGAGCTCAAACCTGTGACGTTGACGGCAGAGCCGTTGACGGCCCTGAGCGCATCCAATGTCAATGGGTTGGCAAGGCCAAAACCAATTTGCGAAGGAAATTGAATACCCAATGATTCCGAAAGCTTGTGATCCAACTCGACAATCTCTACATCCAGCACCACCTCTGGTTCTGCTTGGTCATGGGCAGCGATGATTTTTTCAGCTGCAGCAATTTGTAGCGGCGTGTCACGGATAACCAACAAATTACGTTTTTCATCGGTATGGATATCTCGGATCTTGAGAACCGTTTTGAGCATGGCACTCAATTGCTTGACATCGGCACTTTCGATGAAAAAGTTGCGGACCACCAAGTCTTGAAATTCACGTAGCTTCTGCGCCGTGTTCTGATACAACATCACGGTGTTGCTGTTGACGATGCGTTTGGCCAAACCAAATGAGGACAAAATTTGATCCAGTGCTTCATCAAAAGGAACCGTGCGAAGGCTCAGATTGATTTTTGTATCGTCCTTCAAATCTCGGTCCATCACAAAGTTGATGTTGTGACTGGCAGACAAAGCGTCAAAAACCATTTTGATACTGGCATCTTTGAAAGACACGGTCACAGGCGTGAGCAACCCCTCATTCAAGCTCGCACCTAAACCAGACTTTCCGGTCCTTTCATCCAACTCTTTCAGTGCGGTGCGGTACTCAGTCGCCGAGGGGTTTTCAGCCATTAACTTTTTGAATTTAGCGCGGGCCTCTTGCTCTCGCCCCACTGCGGCTGCTTGGGTTGCCTCTTGAAAAAGTCTTTTGGTGTATTGGGCATATTCGATCGATTTGAGTTGCTCCAGCGCTCGTGGGTTGTTGGGTGCGAGCATCAGCACTTTTCGATACAACTCGACGGCTTTGGATTGTTGTTTGTCCGTTAAGTTTGCGGCTTGGATCAACAAGTCATCCACGGCTTGCTGGGTCGATTTACGCAATGCGTATTGGTATTCGATGTTTTCTGGGCTGTGTTTGATGGCATTGCCAAAACTCGCCATCGCACCTTCCCAATTGCCTTGGGCCATTTGTAGCTGACCTGTTTTGTATGCATCAGGACCTGCGCATGCAACCAAGCCGAGCACAGATGCCGCAACCAATAGATATTGAATCTTCATTCTTCAGGCCTTGTTTTCATCTGATACAAATTCCCTGAGGAATTGTGACGAAAGGTGATTGTTTTCGCGTCTGATCCAACCAGTTGCCATTGCGGGCTGACAGGTTGACCTACCCTGACTGCAATCACACGTGAATTGTCATCCTCTAAAAACACGGTTTCGTTGCCGTTTTGTTCAATTTTTCCGAAATAACTGAAGTTGAACGTTTCTTCAATACTTGGTTTGGGCGGTTGCGTATTTTGCACTTTGCTTTCGGCCGAGGCTGCGCGCGCTGACAACGCGATGGCTGAATTAAAAATATCGACCACAGGGTGATGCGATACCGCACGAGCTGGCCACTGCGTGCCTAAGTCAGGTGCCGTCGGTAATTTCGCAGTGCCCGAGTCCATAGGTGCGGCCTGCGCGCGGACATTGGGCTCGACCACAGCAGAAGTCTCAAGCTCATCTTGGCTGACACTCCAACTGATGAAAACGCTCAAAGCCAGAGCTATCCAAAGGTAGTGGCGCTTGAAAAAATCGACGGTGAAGATCTGAGTTAAGGTCATGGAACAGACTCAGTCAACGCTTGGCATGGTGTAGAGAACGAAACGAATCTGCGCCCTGACTTCAGCACCTGCGGCGGGACGACTGAAGCTGATGCCATCTATTGCAGTGGTGGCATCGCTGACTTCAACAGCGCGCAAATACTGGCGAATTGCAGGATACGAACCCGACACATCCGATTGCATTTCGGTCCGAACGATACCACCTGGCATGGCGCTCTTTTGGTAGTTGCTTTTGCGAATTCGAACCGAATTCTTTGCGGCCTCTTGGTGCAGCCTGAGGATTCGAGCCTGCTCGCTTGGCTGACGTTTGAGAATACCCAAAAAATATTCCAAGCTTTCTGAGGAAGCTGGCTGGCTTTTTGTCGACAGTGAATTCTGGAGTTTGTGCTGCGTCAATTCAGTTTGCAAATCTTGCAAGGTGTCTTGTGATGAACCAAAGACTGTCCATTCAACGGCAACTTGCAAGACCACGCATACCAACACCGCTAGCAACAGCCTCTTGTGCAATGGAATACTTTTGAGTGCGTGAAGGTTCATTTGGATACAACCCACTTCATCACGATCACAGCCTGCCAAGTCGCTGGGGTGGCGTCGGACACGCTCTCAGACTGAATGAACACTTCATCAAAAACAGGCTGTCTTGCCAAGGCTGCCACCAAATCCGACAGGGACTGAAAATCTGGCGCGTTTGCGGTCAAAGTAACCGCCGATTGCGCTGCACGAGGCTGCAAAGATTCAACCGTGATGACTGGGGTAGAAGCCGCTTCTATGGCGCTCAGCATGGGCTCCCACGGCATAGACAAATGCTGCAACATCAATCGCAGACTCTGAAGGGTCTGATTTTGCTGAGGGGAAATCTGCGCCACCTTCGTCTGCGAAGCTTGGGAGACTTTTTGCAGCTGCAAGCGAAGCGATTGTTCACGATCTTGAATTTCTTGGTAACGATACATATTCCAACTCACCAAGCACAACACCACCGCGCAAAGCAACCACCCAAGACGTTGGTCGCGTTGCCTACGCGCACTGGGTGTGAGCGAAAAATCAAGGTGAGGAGCAAATTTCATCGATGCTTCACATCCAGCAAATGAAGCCAATTGGCAGAACTGTTTCTTTTAAGCGCCATCAAGTTGGTGAATTGACTTTGCCAGCCAAGGTTCATCAATCCCTCTTGGAAGTAACTTTGATCCATGGTTTGGGTCAAGTCAACGATTTCCAAAAAACGAGAATTGTCACTGGCGCGCGCAGACTGGCGCGATAAGTGAATCAACAAATCGTCAAACAGCGTGGATGTAACAGGAAATGTCCGCCAATCGCAAACCTCTTGCTTATCGATGCGCAACAACGAAAAACTATCGCATTGCAATATGGCCATCCAGCCGTCCATCGCGGGTTCAGGCGCAGATCGCAAGTATTGAGCACTGATCGGGCTCAAGCCAGCCAACTGGATATGTCTTTGTGCCAGTCCACGCCGAATTTGGTCTATGCCATGCTGGGGCGAGGCCATTGCGACCAAATGCGAACCACACGCGTCCCATGCATAGGCCCAACCTTTGCATAAATCGCCATAGACACGTTGGTACTGCCCCTGAAGCAACATTTCCATCTCCGAATCCTGGGCGCTCTGGTGCTTGATTGAAACAACCAAGGGCTTGAA
This sequence comes from Comamonadaceae bacterium, assembly GCA_947451285.1. Taxonomy (GTDB): domain Bacteria; phylum Pseudomonadota; class Gammaproteobacteria; order Burkholderiales; family Burkholderiaceae_C; genus Limnohabitans. The sequence continues at coordinate 4,525 of CANFYL010000054.1, read as the reverse complement.
CCAAACATCGGAAAACAAAATATGAATTCTTTTGTACTCAATGCGTGCTTGATCACACAACTTGAACAACTCATCGGCAGCACTGTCCCACAAAGAATCGACATCCTGCCCCTGCAAAGGTCTACTCGCAGTAGGCGATTCAAGTGCGCCAGATTTTTGAAGAACCACGCCTTGGTGTGATACCGAGACCCAGTAAGGCGTATAAAAACCACTCAATATGGTGTGGGGTAAATATTTGGCACGCATCCATGCTTCTTGAGTTTTCATCAACAAAGTCATTGGATTATTGATACTTAATGATAAATAAATTAGGTTTTTTGATTTTTCACATTCATATTAATTATGCTTTAGAAATTAAACATGTACGAGCCGTAAGGTCCCCCACTGGGGCGCTGTTTATTTTTTTGCAAGCGCACTCTGAACCGTGACTTCTCGCAACTTGGCAACATGGCTAGGCGTTGATACGTTCAAAGTTTTGGTGACAGTCATTCCAAATGACTTCTATGCAAGTGAGTTTTCCAAGCAAAAAGGCAACAGCGATAAGAAAACACCCTACTGGTGCAACAAGCGCGTCATTTCAAGTGCCGCAGCTTTGAGCAAAGGCAGCACGGTGGCAATGCGCCGAGCATCCATTCGCGCTTGCGTGGCAGCCACCGTGATGGCAGCGATGGGCGTGTTGGATCGGTCAAAAATGGGCAAGCCAATGGCCCTCACGCCAGGCACAGCATGGTTGCCGGTGGAGGCATAACCCACGCGCTTGGCTGTGGCGCACAGATCTCTCAACTTGTCCGCATCTAAATTGCCGTATGCAGCCAAGCGCGGTTCTACCGCAGCAATGACCGATGCTTTGTCTACATCCGATAAAGCCACCAACAGAGCCAAGCCTCCGGCACTCACCCCCAAGGGCTGGCGGCTGCCTATGGGCACGGAGGGTGTCTGTATCGGGTAACTGCCTTGAATGCGGGCGATACACACCGCATCAAACCCGCTTCTCAAAAACAAAAACGATGTGTCTCCGGTTTGCTCTGCCAATGCGGCGCAGACAGGCTGACAAATGTCTTTTAAATTGAACTGGTGGGTGGCCGAAATGCCAAGCTCGAACAGCTGAGGGCCCAGGCTGTAGCGGCGCGTTCCCTGCTGTTGCACCAACATGCCTTCTTGCAACAAGGCTTTGAGCAAGCGATGGGCGGTGGGTCTCTCTAGGCCCATTTGCAGCGCCAAATCAACCAATCTGATGCCGTGCGGCGCTTGGGCAGCCACCAAGCGCAGGGCGCGAAACGCCCGGCTGATGGTTTGTGTTCCGGCAACTTCCAAAGGTTCTAAAGATATAAGCAAGCCCCTTACATGGGTATGCGCCGTGCAGTCATCAGTCAAGCACCACGCCAGCGAGTTGCACTGCCTTGGCCATTTTCTCGGATTCGACTTTCATGAGCGCTGCAAACTCTGCGGGTGTGCTGTGCAAGTCCTCCGCACCCGCGTTGGCCAGTGTCAACTTCATTTCAGGGCTGGCCAAGGCTTTTTTCACCTCAGCGCCTAAGCGCTCCACAATGGCGGGCGGCAGCCCTTTGGGTCCCATCAACCCACTATAGAGTAAGACCTCCAAGGGAACACCCGATTCTTTGAGCGTAGGCACATCAGGCGCTGCACTCACACGCTTGCCCGAGGTCACAGCCAAGCCATAAATTTTTCCGGCTTTGCTTTGACTCACCGCAGGCGGCATGGTGGAGAAGGTGTACGTCACCTCACCGGCCATGATGGCTTGCGTCGCAGGCGAACTGCCCTTGTAGGGGGCATGCAAAGCCTTGGTGTCGGTGAGCTGCTTGAACGACTCACCCACCAAATGCGTGATGGCGCCGTTGCCCGACGAGGCATACACCACTTGGTCTGGCTTGGCCTTGGCAAGTGTGACCAAACTCTTGACGTCTTTAGCACCTGACGACAGGCTAGAGACCAACATCAAGGGCGTCGAGGCCACCAGACTGACCATGGTGAAGTCGTTCCACGAATCGTATTTGAGCTTTTTGTAGGTTGCAGCGCTGATGGCATGCGTCGTCATGTCTTGAAAGTACAGGGTGTAACCGTCGGGTGTTGCGTTGGCCACAAAAGCGGAGGCAATGGTGGTTCCGGCACCGGCCTTGTTTTCCACAATCACGCTTTGCCCCATCTGTGCCGTCAGGCGTGCGGCAAGTGCACGGGACAACACATCGGAAATGCCCCCAGGCGTAAAGCCCACAATCAGGGTGATCGGCTTACTGGGGTAGCCAGCAGGTTGCGCAAAGGCAGAGGTGGCAAAGCAAACGGCGCACAAGGCGGCCATCCAGGCACAGAGGTCAGCAGGCTTCTTCATGCGGGAGTCCTTTTGGGTTGGAGAAGAAATGATGGCGTTGTCATCCCCTTGCATCGTGCGCTGTTGGCGTTCGATGTGAGGGCACAAATTCATACTATGTGGCCTCAAGTTTGTGTGTCAAGACGATTTTTCAGTATTCCACTATATGGACTATCAACTTGGGTTGGCATGCACCTTCACGGGACAAAGCAACACCAAAGAGCATCCCATTGGTGCGTTGCCAGGTGATTGGCAAAAAAATGCACCTTGATGAATTCCAATATATGGACTAATTGAGGCTCGCATTGACAGTATTTTCAGCCTGCGGGTAGGATGAATTTGAAATTTCTCAAGGAAAGACACGACCATGCCACGCCCTCTTTTGCCGCGCCACAACCGCTACGACTATGTGCCCTTGAATGAGCGCAAAGATTACGACTGGCCCGGCGGCGCCCGATTGGCTTTTGTGATCACCACCAATATCGAGTGCTTTGCATTTGGAGCCGGCAACGGACACGACCCCGCCAAAGCCGGCGAACCTCAGACCCATCGCAATTACTCATGGCGCGACTACGGCAACCGCATTGGCATCTGGCGCTTTTTCGAACTCTTTGACGAACTGCGAATTCCTGCAGGTCACAACGTCAACAGCTTGTTGTACGACTACGCGCCGCAAATCATGGATGAAATTCGCCGACGCGGCGACGAGATCGTCGGCCACGGGCGCACCAATGCCGAGAACCACCGCGGCATGTGGGAAGCCGACGAGGAACGCATCATCCAAGAGGTGATTGACAAATTTGTCGCCCATGAAGGCAAGGCCCCCACAGGTTGGATGGGCTCAGGTGCCTACGAGACAGGCCACACACCCGATCTGTTGAAAGAAGCCGGCTTCAAGTACCTGATGGATTGGCCCATGGACGACCAACCGGTTTGGATGCGCACGCGCAGCGGACCTATTTTGTCGGTGCCCTACCCGGTCGAGCTCAACGATTCGCAAATCATCACGCACCGCCGTCAAGACTCGAACGACTTCTGCGACATGATCGTCAATCAGTTTGATGAGATGATCGATCAATGCGCGCGTCACCCCTTGGTGATGAACGTCTCGATTCACCCCAACATCTTTGGACAACCGTTTCGCTTGCGACAACTGCGCCAAGCGCTCAAGCACTGCGTGCAAAGCCAGCACCAAGACAAAGTATGGCTGGCGCGTCCTGGTGAAATTGCCGACTACTGCTACAGCTTGCCGCCTGGTGTCATTCCAGGCGCTTAAGCGACCACGCGCACAACAGCACACACGCATTAATTACTTTCGCTGCGACGCAGCCTGATCCACACCACTTCTGGAGCCCCCATGAGCAACCCCATTGGCCACAGCGTTCGCGCACGCGCCCCCTACCAATCCATCGTCAACCGCCCACCCCTCAAACTGCCAGGCAATGCGCGCGTGGTGTTGTGGAACATCGTCAACGTCGAGGTGTGGGAGCCCACCGGGGCCATGCCGCGCGCGGTGTTGCCGCCACCCATGGGCAACCCCATGCTGCCCGATGTGCCCAACTGGTCGTGGCACGAATACGGCATGCGGGTGGGCTTTTGGCGCCTGCTTGAAGCGCTGAGTGACCGCAAGATGAAAGCCACCTTCGCACTCAACGGCACCACCTGCCGCATGTACGAAGAGGTGTGCACCGCAGCGCTCAATGCTGGCTGGGAATTCATGGGCCACGGCTTGGTGCAACGCCCCATGCACAAGGTCGAAGACCAGTTGGCCGCCATCCGCGAGACCATGGACGAAATTCGCAAGTTCACCGGCAAAGTACCCCGCGGCTGGGAAAGCCCAGGCCTGACCGAAACCGACGACACGCTCGACCACCTGGCCGAATGCGGCATCGACTACGTGGCCAACTGGGTGCTCGACGACCAGCCCGTGTCACTGCACTCGCCCAAAGGCCCGATCACCGCCGTGCCCTACACCGTGGAGTTGAACGACGTGGTCATCTCCGCCGTGCAACAACAACCATCCGACGAAATGCTCAAGCGCGGCAAGGCGCACTTTGACCGCCTCTACAAAGATGGCGCCAAAACACCGCGCATCATGGCCATCTCGGTGCACCCCTACCTCAGCGGCGTGCCGCACCGCATTGGCTACCTCGAACAGCTGTACGACTATGTGCTGAGCCACGAAGACGTGCTGGTGTG
>CANFYL010000053.1 GCA_947451285.1 Comamonadaceae bacterium | reverse complement strand
CTCATCGTGGCCGAGGTTTCACGTGGCATCGCCAAACTCAAGTCAGAAGGTTTGTCCATCATCTTGGTGGAACAAAACTTCGAACTCGCCATGGGCTTGGCCGACGACATCGTGGTGCTCAACACCGGCGAAGTCGCCTTTGCCGGCACCCACGACGCAGTGCGCGCCAACCCTGAATTAGCCACACGCCACCTGGGCGTGTTCTGACCTTTTCCATCTATCCCAAACTTCAAAGGACAAACCATGTTTTACACCTGTGCCGCTTCTTGCAGTGACCCCGATCACGACCACGGTTTCTCGCTCGCCAGCAGCGCCAAGTCGGCCAAGGTAGCCACGGCCAAAGCAGCCAAGAGCAGCAGCACCAAGCCCGCTGCCACCACGGGTGTGAAGTCCAAATCGGCCACCGCCCACATCGTCAAAGACCGCCGCGGCAAATCCAAAGTGGTGGACATCCATTGCCACTACCTCAACCCCGAGGTGAACAAAAAAACCGCCCACCTCAATGCCGCGCAGTACGACCCCACGGTGATCTTTGCCAACGAGTTGACCAACCAAACCAACATCAAGCAAATGAAAACACGTGCCCCCAAGTTGATGGGCATTGAAGAGCGCATCCAAGACATGGACCGCATGGGCGTGGACATCCAGGCCGTGTGCCCCGCGCCTTACCACTACTTCTACTTCACCGAGCCCAAGCTCGGCGCCGAATTGGCCCGTGACGTGAACCATGGCATTGCCGAGTTGGTGGCCAAGCACCCCGACCGCTTTGTGGGGCTGGGCTCGGTGCCTTTACAAAACGCCGAACTGGCTGTGAAAGAACTCGAGTACTGCGTCAAGAAACTGGGCATGCGTGGCGTGGAGATTTGCACCAACGTCAACGGCATGAACCTGACCGACCCCCGCTTGGGTCTGGAAAAGTTCTTCGCCAAAGCCAACGAGTTGGGCACCGTGATCTTCATGCACCCCCTGGGCTACACCCAGGGCGAGCGCTTGACCAACCACTACTTCAACAACGTGATCGGCAACCCGCTCGAAACCACCGTGGCCGTGAGTCACCTGATTCTGGATGGCGTGGTAGCACGCAACCCCAAAATCAAATTCATCGCTGCCCACGGCGGTGGCTACATTGCCCACTACTGGGCCCGCATGGACCATGCGTGGCAGGCACGTCCCGATGTGCGCACCGTGATCAAGAAGAAGCCTTCGAGCTACCTCGAGAAGTTCTACTTCGACACCATCACCTTCGACCCCCGCATGCTGAAAAACCTGATCGACCGCTACGGTGCTGAGCATGTGCTGTTGGGCACCGACTACCCCTACGACATGGGCATGGACGACCCACTGGGCTTGATCGCCAGCGTCAAAGGTTTGCCTGCGACACAGCGTCGCATGATCGAAGGCCTCAACGCGATGAAGCTGTTGAAGATCAAAGCCTAAACCGCCAGGGGTGCGCATGAACACTGCGAGTTTTCAGCTCAACGGCCAAGCCGTGTCTGTGCCGGCCGATGCCAATGCATCCTTGGTCCATGTGCTGCGCAACCCCTGCAACGCCAAAGACGTGCGTTACGGTTGTGGCGCTGGCAATTGCGGTGCGTGCACGGTGATGGTCGATGGCATCGCGCAGCAGTCGTGCAACATGCCCAATTGGTCGGTAGAGGGCTGCGATGTGCGCACCCCAGCTTCTTTGCCGCAAGACCCGGTGGGGGCTGTGGTGCTGCAAGCCTTTGTGGACGAGCAAGCCGCGCAGTGCGGCTATTGCATCAACGGCATGCTCATGTCGGTCACGGCCTTGTTGCAGCACACGCGTGAGCCCTCTGACGCTGAAATCACCGACACCTTGAACCGGCATCTGTGCCGCTGTGGCACCCATGTGCGCATCGTGCGCGCCACGCGTTTGGCCATTCAGCGTTTGAATGCGAAGGGTTAACGCCATGTCTGCAGCACTCCCTTCGAGCATTCAAACCGCGCCAATGTTAGGCCAATGGGTTCGCCTGTTGGACAACGGCAGCTTTCAAATTCGCAGCGGCAAAGTCGAGCTGGGGCAGGGCATTTCTGCGGCCTTGCTCAAAGTGGCTGGCCAAGAGTTGGGCTTGCGTCCCGACCAAGTGACCCTCTTGGCGGGTCATACCACGCACAGCCCCGACGAGGGGTACACCGCAGGCAGTTTCTCGGTGGAGGTGGGTGTGTCTGCGCTGCGTCATGCGTGTGTGCAGATGCGGCGTGTGTTTGCGCAGCACGCCAGCACCCAGCTGGCCGCGCCGCTTCAAACACTCACCTTGAAAGACGGTGAGTTCTCGGCGCATGCAACAGCCACACGGCTGAGTTACCACGACTTGGCAAAAAGCCTGGACTATGCCGCCACGCGGCTCGATCAGCCGCTCGCCGCCGATCAAGACGTCGGACAGGTGCAAGCCCACGCCGATGATGCTTTTGTGCGTGTGGACCTGTGGGAAAAATTCACCGGCCCAGGTTTTGTGCATGACATCGTGCGCCCGCAGATGTTGCATGCCCGTGTGTTGCGTGGGCTCCATGCCGAGGCGCGTGCACACCAGCCCGACTTGGCGGCTTTGCGCGCTTTGGACGGCGTGTCGCACCTGGTGTGTCAGGGCGAGTTCATCGCCTTGCTGGGCCCCGACGAGGCGGCCTTGTTGCGTGCGCACGAAAAAGCCTGTGCATGGGTTGAATGGGTGTTGCCCAAGTTGCCCGCTTTTCAAGAGATCGAACCCTTGCTGATCAGCTTGCCTGCGGTCACACAGCAGGTGGTGAATGAGGGTCAAGCCTTGCCGTCCAGCCAGCGCTTGACGCAGCGTTATTCCAAGCCCTACATCGCCCATGCGTCGATTGGCTTGGCCTGCGCGGTGGCCGAGCCCTCGCGCACGGCGAGTGGTCAAGACGGGCTGACGGTGTGGACGCATTCGCAAGGCGTCTTCAAACTGCGCGAACAAATGGCCACCGCCTTGGGCGTGGCCGTTGACACGCTGGACGTGGTGCACAGCCCCGGCGCGGGTTGCTATGGGCACAACGGCGCAGACGACGTGGCGCTGGACGCAGCCTTCTTGGCCCAGCAACTCAAAGTGCCGGTGCGTGTGCAGTGGACGCGGCAAGACGAGTTGTGTGTGTCACCGATGGGCTCGGCGAGTTTGGTCGAACTCAGCGCGGGTTTGGACGCGCAGGGGCGCATCACCGACTGGCAAGCCCAGACTTGGAGCCACAGCCACTTGAACCGCCCGGGTTGGTCCAACGGCGTCAACCTGTTGGCGGCTTGGGCGCTGCAGCCCGACGTACCCAGGCCCGAACAAAAAGACGTCACCTTGCCCACGGGCGGCGGCTTGCGCAACATCATTCCGTATTACGACTTGCCGGCCTTGCAGGTCACGCAACACTTTGTGCCACACGGGCCTGTGCGTGTGTCGGCCTTGCGCTCGCTGGGCGCTTATGCCAACACCTTTGCCATCGAGTCGTTCATGGACGAATTGGCCGCCTTGGCGCAGGTCGATCCGCTGGACTTCAGACTCAACCACGCCAAAGACGACCGGGCTCGCCATGTGCTGAAAACCACCGCCGAAGCGGCGCAGTGGGCGCAGCGCGGCGAGGGCGGACAAGGCCTAGGCATGGGGCTGGCCTTTGGCCGCTACAAAAACCATGCAGGCTATTGCGCGGTGGCGGTGCAAGTGGAAGTGGGCGAGTCCGTCAAGGTCAAGCACGTGTGGTGCACCGTCGACGCGGGCCGTGTCGTGCACCGCGATGGCTTGCTCAACCAAATCGAAGGTGGTGTGATGCAAGCCATCAGCTGGACCCTCAAAGAAGCGGTGACCTGGGGGCCTGAAGGCATCACCAGCAGCCACTGGGACGCGTACCCAATCTTGAATTTTGATGTGGTGCCCGAGATCCACATCGAGCTCGTCAATGACCCCGCACAACCCAGCCTGGGTGCAGGCGAGGTGGCCGCTGGCCCGGTCGGCGCGGCCATTGCCAATGCGGTGGTGCATGCGCTGGGCGTGCGACCCAGGCATTTGCCGATGACGCCCGATCGTTTGCTGCGGGTGATTCACGCGCAGGCGTAGAACAGGCGCACAACGCCACCGCAGCACAACGGGACTTGGCTTTCACAGGCCAAGCGTCTTTCAGCCTGGCCTGTTAACCCGCGCGAAGGTCTTAGACTTTACCCAGCGCCTTCAACACCTTCTCAGGCGTGAACGGCTGCGACACCACCTCTGCGTTGAACGGTGCCAGCGCGTCATTGATCGCGTTCATCACCGCCGCCGGGGCGCCGGCTGTACCGGCTTCGCCTGCACCTTTGGCACCGAGTTGGCTGCTCTTGGTGGGGGTCTGCACGTGGGCCACATGGATGTCGGGCATCTCTGCGCACATGGGCACCAGGTAGTCGGCCATGTTGGCGTTGAGCATGAGGCCTTGGTCGTCGTACAGGCACTCTTCCAGCATGGCGCCACCAATGCCTTGCACGATCGCGCCGCGAATTTGCTCATCCACCAAACGTGGGTTGATCACGCGGCCGCAGTCTTCCACCGCCCAGTGCTGCAGCAGTTTGACGAAGCCAGTGTCGGGATCGACCTCGACATACGAGGCTTGCATGCCGTTGGTGAAGATGAAGGGGTAGTCGCGTTGCGCGTAGTGGCGCGTCACGGTCAACTCAGGGGTGAAGTCGTTGGGCAGCAAGTCGGAGCGGAAGTAGGCAATGCGGCCCACCTCGGTCAGCGGCGTCAGCACTTCGCGGGTGTTCGCGTCGACCACCTGGCCACGGTACAGGTCAATCTCGCCCACCTCGCGCTTCAAGATCACGGCCGCCACTTTCAACACATTGGCGCGCAAGGCTTGGCCGGCCAACAACACGGCTTCGCCGCCAATGCCGGCTCCGCGCGAAGCCCAGGTGCCGCCGCCGTAGGGGGTGACCTCGGTGTCGCCCGTGACCACACGCACCTGCGCCATGTCCACGCCCACCGCATCGGCGGCAATCTGGGTGTAGATGGCGTCGTTGCCTTGGCCTTGTTCGCCCACGCTCACCATCACGGTCACGCCGCCGTTGGGGTCTAGGCGCGCGGTGGCGCCGTCTTGCGAGGCGATGCGTGCACCGCCCACACCATAAAAGGCCGCACTGGGGTTGGTCAGCTCAATCAGGGCGGCAATGCCAATGCCGCGGTGAATGCCTTGTTCGCGCAGCTCCGCTTGTTCGGCACGCAGGGCCGAGTAGTTCATCAGGCTCTCTAACTTGTCCAGACACGCTTGGTGCGACAGGCCTTCGAGCTTGATGCCGCTGATGCCAGAACACGGGTAAGCGTCGTCTGGAATGACGTTGCGACGGCGAATCTCCAGCGGGTCCATGGCGATGGCGCGTGCGGCCATGTCCACCAAGCCCTCGGTCACGGCGCAGGCAATGGGGTGACCCACGCCACGGTATTGGCAGGTGGGGGTTTTGTTTTGGAACACCACATTCAATTTGGCGCGGTAGTGCTGGTGTTTGTAGGGGCCGCCTACCAGGTTGACCACCTGGTTACCCTCGATGGCGCTGGTGCGCGGAAACATCGAGAACGGGCCAATGCCGGTCAGGTCGTCAATTTCAAAGGCCAGAATTTCGCCGTTGTTGCGCACCGCAATGCGGGCGTCGATGCGGTGGTGGCGGGCGTGGATGTCGCTGGTGAACGACTCCATGCGGTCGGCCACAAACTTCACCGGTCGGCCCAGCATCATCGACAAGGCCACGGTGGCAAAGTCGTCGGGGTAGGCGTGCACCTTGATGCCAAACGAGCCGCCCACGTCTTTGCAGATCACGCGCACCGACGATTCAGGAATGTCAAACTGACGCGCGTAGAGGTCTTGCATCATGTGCGGCGCTTGTTGCGAGTGGTAGACCGTGAGCTGTTGCTCAGCGGTGCGCCAGTCGGCAATTTGGCAGCGCGGCTCCAGCGTCACACCGGTGTGCCGGCCAAACTCGAAGGTGGTGTTGACCACCTGGTCGGCTTGGGCAAAGGCCTCGTCCACGCCACCGGTGTCTAGGCTGCGCGTGAAGCACAGGTTGTCGCCCAGCTCGGGGTGAATCACCGGGGTGCTGGGGTCGAGGGCGGTTTCCATGTTGACCACCGCAGGCAGCAACTCCCATTCGACTTGCAGGTATTGCAGCGCGTCTTCGGCCTGGGCGCGGGTGTCGGCCACGATGGCCACCACCGGTTCGCCTTGCCAGTGCGCGCGTTCCATCGCCAACGGGTATTGCGGCGCTGATTTCATGTTGGCCAAGTGGCCCAGGGTGGCGACCCAAGGCTTGCAAATTTTGGCCAGCATGGGGCCGTCGGCCACCAGCAGCACACCGGGCATACGGCGCGCAAAGTCTGCGTGGATGCGCGTGATGCGGCAGTGCGCCACCGGGCTGCGCCAGTACACCACATGGGCCATGCGTGGCAGCTCGATGTCGTCGATGTAGCAGCCCTGACCTTGCACCAGGCGGCGTGCGCTGGGGCGCTCGGGGCTGTGGCCAATGTAGCGCGGGTCTTGCGTCAGGTCGTGCAAGGGCGTGTCTTGGGTGTGGACCACGGTGCTCATGCGGCAGCCTCCTGGTGGCGTTGGGCCAGCACGTCGCACACGGCGTCGACGATGGCGTGGTAGCCGGTGCAGCGGCAGTAGTTGCCACTCATCCACTCGCGCACTTCTTCGCGGGTGGCATCGGGTTTGTGCTGCACCAATTCGCGTGCCGCCATCAACATGCCGGGGGTGCAAAAGCCGCACTGCAAGGCGTTGTGTTTGACGAACGCCTCTTGCAACACACGCGCGTCGGGCAAGTCGGATAGGCCCTCCACCGTGCGCACTTGGGTGCCATCGGCTTGTACCGCCAATGTGAGGCAGCCGCGCACGATGCGCCCGTCCACCTCGACCGTGCAGGCGCCGCACACGCCGTGCTCGCAGCCCAGGTGCGAGCCTTTGAGGCCGAGTTCGTCGCGCAACATATCGACCAGGTGCAAGCGCGGGGGGATGGCGCAGCTGTGCGGCTGGCCGTTGACATGGAGTCGGATGGTGTGAAGGTCTGACATGGGAAGTGCCTTGTGAGGTGTCAAGCTGCCACGCTGTGGCGGGTGGCGTGGGCCTGGGTCAGCAGGCGACGCGCCAACACGGTGGCGAGGTGTTTCTTGGTGGCGCCGGTGTGGGTGAGATCGGCCAAGGGGTCGAGCTCTTCGCGCAACGAGGCGGCCACCATCTCCAGCGTGGAGGCGTCCAGCGGTTTGCCCACGAGCAACTGTTCGGTTTTGCGGCTGCGCAGCGGCGTGCTCGCCAAGCCCAGCCAACTCAAGGAGGCAGACTGCACCACCGGGCCGGCAAAGCGCAGGTGCATGGCCAAGCCGGCAATGGCGTAGTCGCCATGGCGGCGAGCCAGTTCTTGAAAACCAAACCAGTCGTCGCGTTGGGCCAGTGGCAATTCGCAAGCGGTCAACACTTCGTCGTCGGCCAAAGCGGTGGTGTAGAGGCCGGTGAAAAAATCCAGCGCTGCAATGCGGCGTTCACCGCGCGGGCTCTGGGCCACCACCTGGCCGTTCAAGGCCAGCAAGCAACATGGCCACTCAGCGGCGGGGTCGGCGTTGGCGATGGAGCCACCCAACGTGCCCGCGTTGCGGATGGCCCGGTGGGCAATGTGCGGCACCGCCAGCTTCAAGAGCGGCGCGTGCTGGGCCACTTGGGCAGAGTTTTCAATGTCGGTGTGTGTGGTCAAGGCCCCAATGCGCAACGCGGTGGGCGTGACCTGGATGCCGCGCAAGTGCTTGAGCCCGCTGATGTCAATCAGCAGCGCGGGCTCGGACAGGCGCATGTTGAGGGCGGCCAACAGGCTTTGCCCACCGGCCAGGATACGTGCCTCGTCGCCGTGGCTGGCCAACAACGACAGCGCCTGTTCGAGAGAACGGGCTTTGATGTACTCGAATTCGGGGGATTTCATGCCGGTGCCTCAGCGAAACAAACTGGCTAACGCGACGCCAAATCCGGTGGCTGCGCAGCCGCAGGCAAACCACAGCAAGCGGGTGCCTTCGCTGAGGAGTGGGGCTTCGGCAGATGGGCTGTGCACGTGGCTGGCGTGAGAAGGGCTGGTGCTTGCCGAGTGCGCGGCACCGGCACCGGCACCGGCACCTTGCGTGGGCTGTGTACCTTCGGTGAATGAAGGTGGGGTCTGCCCATCGCCCAACTCTTGACTCAGGCGTTTGAAGAACTGGTCGGCCATTTGCTTGGAGGCGGCGTCGAGCATGCGCGCGCCAATTTGACCGAGTTTGCCGCCCACCGACGCGGTGGCGGTGTAGTGGACCACGGTGGCGTCGCCATCGTCGCGCAGTTGCACCGACGACTTGCCGGTGGCCATGCCAGCGGTGCCGCCCGAGCCTTCGAAGTTCATCACGCAGGCGCTGCCGGCCACCACATCGCTGAGGGTGATCTTGCCAACAAAGCGGGCCCGCACCGGACCGGCTTTGACCAGCAAACGCACATGGCGTTCGGTGGGGGAGGTGATGTCGACTTCTTCGCAGCCGGGAATGCACGCCATCAGCGTGCGTGCATCGTTGAGCGCATGCCACACGCGCTCGCGTGGGGCGTGGATGCGAACTTCTCCAGTCAATTCCATGGTGATCCTTGTGGGTTGTCTCTGTGGGTCAATGCACTGCGGCGGGCTTGTCTCATGGGTGCCATGCCTGAGGGTTTGCACCGATGATTGTTATTGACCAAACGTTCAACAATGCTAGCCATGGTTGACGCATTGGTAAATAGGTCTTTGCCTAGGAGAAACCCGAAAGGCAAGCCCGCAGCACCCGCGACAGCGCGCAAGCGCATGTCGGTGGTCGACCGCGAGCGCCACATCGTCGATGGCTCTATTCAGTTTTTCGCCCGCCACGGTTTTGATGCGCAGATGCGCGATTTGGCCAAAAGCATTGGCGTCACCCATGCGTTGCTGTACCACTACTTTCCCACCAAGCAGGCCTTGGTCGACCGCGTGTATCTGGAAGTGTTTGAGGGACGCTGGAAGTCGGAGTGGGAGCAGTGGCTCGACGACGACAGTCTGTCCACGGAAGACAAGTTCACTTTGTTTTACATCGACTACGCCGAAACCGTGTTGACGCATGACTTTGTGCGCATCTTGATTTTTTCGGGCCTGACCGACCAAACCATCACCAACCGTTTTTTTGATTTGTTGCGTGAGCGTTTGTTTCCGCGCTTGATCCGCGAAACCCGCCGCTACCGAGCGTTCAAGAGCCGCTCGCAACCGACGGTGATGGAGCGTGAGTTGCTGATGGGTTTGCACGGCAGTATTTTTTACAGCGGTCTGCGTCGTTGGGTCTACAGCCAAGCGGTGCATGACGACACCACGCCAGCCCATGACCGGGTGGTGATACGCAACCAAGTGCGGGCCTATTTGCAAGCCAGTCGTGAGTTGTTGGGTCAGCCTGACAGCCCAAGGGTCAAAACGGCGACACCCTTGCCAAGCAACACGCGCTCCAATGCGCACTCGCGTGCGAGGGCGCGCCCAACAACTCAGAGGACTTGATATGGCACTCACCCTGAACCACTACTCGATTCGCACCACCGACATGGCCGCGACCGAGCGCTTTTATGTCGATGTGTTGGGCCTGACCGTGGGGCCGCGCCCTCCGTTTCCATTTCCGGGCTTATGGCTCTACCGGGGTCCCCACACCGATGTGGCCAATGCGGTGGTGCATGTGATTGGCATCGACATGAACGACCCCGAGGGTTTGAAAAACTACCTGGGTGACCGCGACATTGGGTCCTTGCATGGCAGCGGAGCGGTTGACCACGTGGCATTTTTTGCCGATGGGCTAGAGCAAATGCTCGACCACTTGGCGCAGATGAAGGTGGTGCCGCGTCAACGCACGGTGCCAGAAATCCATCTGCACCAGTTGTTCTTTGATGACCCCAGCGGTGTGGTGGTCGAACTCAATTACCCCACGCGCGAGAAATACGCGCTGGACGAAAAACTCGCTGCGGCCTCGGCCGCTTGATGGCAAGGTACGCACAGCATGGCGCGCATCCTGATTGTTGGCGGTTCACTCGGTGGCCTGATGGCCGCCAACATGCTGCTCAAAGACGGCCACGATGTGCGTGTGCTGGAGAAAGTTCGCGGGTCGATGGATGGTCGTGGTGCTGGCATCGTCACCCACGACGCCTTGACCGAAGGCTTGAAGCGCGCCGGCCTGGACGACTCGGAGTCTTTGGGCGTGGCGATCGATGGGCGCATGTCGCTCAACCACGATGGGTCGGTCGGCATTGAAATCGACATGCCCCAGGTGCTCACCTCGTGGAGCCGCCTCTACCACCTGTTGCACCGTTTGGTGCCAGCTGAGCGCTACCTGCAAGGTGTGTCGGTGGAGCGGGTCGAGCAACTGGCCGACCGTGTGGTGGTGCATGCCCTCGATGGCGAGCAACGCACCACGTTCGAGGCTGATGTGGTGGTGGCGAGTGACGGCATCCGCTCTGCCATGCGTCAGCAGTTCGCGCCGCAGATTCAACCGGTGTATGCCGGCTATGTGGCCTGGCGTGGCGTGTGCGAAGAATCGGTGTTGTCCAACCTGACCTTGAACACGGTGTTCGACACCTTTGGTTTTTGCTTGCCGGTGGGTGAGCAAATCATTGGCTATCCGGTGGCCGGCCCCGGCAATGACACCCGCCGTGGTCGGCGGGCTTACAACTTTGTTTGGTACCGCCCGGCACCCGCGGGCCCAGCGCTGGATGCCTTGCTGACCGACGCCGACGGGGTGCACCATCCCGGCGGTATTTCGCCCAACAAGGTGTCGTGGCAACACGTGTCCGACATGCGCCAAGACGCACGCCGCATCTTGGCACCTCAGTTTGCCGAGATGATTGAAAAAACCGCGCAGCCGTTTTTGCAACCCATCTACGACTTGGCCTCAACCCAGATTGCGTTTGATCGGGTGGCCCTGATGGGCGACGCCTCGTTTGTCGGGCGTCCACACATTGGCATGGGCGTGACCAAAGCGGCCGAAGATGCGACTGCCCTGGCCGACGCCATTCGCAGCCACGGCGCCACCGCCGAGGCCTTGCGTGTGTACGAACAACAGCGTTTGCCCCAATGCCAGATGGCGGTGGACCGCGCACGCTGGCTGGGTGCCTACATGCAATCGCAAGCCGCAGGCCAAGCCAGCCAAACCCATGCACACACCACCGAGCGCAACGCCCGCGAGGTGGTGGCCGAAACTGCGATTGACTTGGGCCGCTACGGCCATGTCACCGCGTTCAGGCCCACCCCAGCCCCGACACAACAACACGCTGGCGCCAAGCACGCCGAGCACTGATTTCATTTCAACCCAACCGGAGACACGCATGAGCGACCATTCCAATTCCAAGCTTCCCAACCGCCGCCAACTGCTGCAAATCGGCGCGGCCGCTTCTGCCGCAGGCAGCGCCCCGTTTTTGTTCAACATTGCCAGTGCCCAAACAGCGCCGATCAAAATTGGCTTTTTGGTGCCACTGACCGGTGCCTACTCCACCGAGGCCCAAGACCAGGTGCGTGCTGCCGAGTTGGCCGTCAAAGAGTTCAACGATGCCGGTGGCTTCAACGGACGTAAAGCCGAGTTGCTGGTGCGTGACGACAAGCTCAACCCCGGCGAAGCGGCCACCCGCACGCTGGAGCTGATTGAAAAAGACAAGGTCGACTTCATGGCTGGCTCTTTGTCAGCCGCCACCCAGTTGTCGATGAATGCGGTCACACGTGAACGCAAGATGATCTTCAACTCCATCAGCCAATCGGACGCCATCAACGAGGCCAAAGACTGGAGCCCTTACACCTTCCACGAAGCGCTCAACCCGCACATGACGGCCGGTGCGGTGGCGCGTTACGCTTTTCCTAAATACGGCAAGCGCGTGGTGTATCTGACCGCAGACTACGCCTATGGCCACGAGATGGTGCGCGGCTTTGAGCGTGCCGGTCAATCGCTGGGTGCCACCACACTGGCCGACATCCGTCACCCCATTGGTGCCTCTGACTTCTCGGCGTTCTTGCCCCGCATTCAAGCACTCAACCCCGACATCTTGGTGATGTGCAACTTTGGCCGCGACTTGCTCAACGCCACCAAGCAAGCCACCGACTTTGGTTTGAAAGAAAAGACCCGCATCATCACGCCCGTGCTGTTGTTCACCGCACGCCAAGCCGGTGGCGCCGAGGTGTTTGACGGTGTGGTGGGTGGCACCTCGTACTACTGGGGCATCGAAGACAAAGTGCCAGCCGCCAAGGCCTTCAACGACAAGTACCGCAAGGCCTACAACGGTGCCGTGCCGACCGACTACGGCGCACTGGGCTACGCCGGTATCCGCAGCATCTTGCAAGGCGTGTTGGATGCCAAGAGCACCGATTCCAACAAGGTCAGCGACGCCATGGGCCGCATGAAATACAACTGGTACAAGGGCGACCAGTACTACCGCAAGTGCGACCACCAGTCGGTGCAGTCGGT
>CANFYL010000052.1 GCA_947451285.1 Comamonadaceae bacterium | reverse complement strand
GGGGGCCAGGTCAACCAGGGCGTCGAGCACTTCCATCACCCCAAAGTTGTTCACGCCCGAGCCAAAGAACACCGGCGTTTGTTTGCCCGCCAAGAAGGCCTCTTTGTCAAAGCTGGGCGAAGCCCCTGTGGCCAGTTCCATGCTGTCCATGGCGGCTACCCAGTCGCTGCCAAAGCGTTGGGCCAGTTGGTCTTGCTGTGCCAGGGGGTGTGTTTCAAAGTCTTGCGGCAAGCGTTCGCTGCCAGAGTCAAACACGGTCATGGCTTGCGTGCGCAAGTTGACGATGCCGCCAAATGATTTGCCTTGGCCGACGGGCCAGGTCATGGGCACGCAGGGCATGCCGAGTTCGCGTTCCACTTCGTCCAAGATGTCGAGCGGGTCGCGCACCTCACGGTCCATCTTGTTGACGAAGGTGATGATCGGGGTGTCGCGTTGACGGCAGACTTCGATCAAGCGACGGGTTTGGGCTTCCACACCGTTGGCGGCGTCAATGACCATCAGTGCCGAGTCGACGGCGGTGAGCACGCGGTAGGTGTCTTCGCTGAAGTCTTTGTGGCCGGGGGTGTCGAGCAAGTTGATGACGTGGTCACGGTAGAGCATTTGCATGACCGAGGATGCCACCGAGATGCCGCGTTGCTTTTCAATTTCCATCCAGTCGCTGGTGGCATGACGGCTGGCTTTGCGTGCCTTGACTGAGCCGGCGATTTGAATCGCACCCGAGAACAGCAACAGCTTTTCGGTCAGCGTGGTCTTGCCCGCGTCGGGGTGGGAGATGATGGCAAAGGTGCGCCGACGGCGCACTTCATTCAAATAGGTGGTCATGGGGTGGGAGCTGCAAACAACCAAGCATCATAGACGGGCCCATGCGGCCGCAAGCGCTGTGGCCTGGCGCTCAACGGGGGATGGCTGTTTGAGCTTGTCCGCAGTAATGCAAGACGCGGTTGATCAATGAATGACGGTCAAACGGTTTAGGCATGACCTCGTCAATGCCCACTTCCTTGCAGGCCTCTAGCGCGTCTCCGGCCACGTTGGCAGTGAGCGCAATCACATGAACGTCTCTGAAAGGGGGGGGGAGGGTGTTGCGCACGCGGCGCATGACTTCGATGCCGTCAATGTCGGGCATCACCAAATCCAGCAGCACCAAGTCATAGTGGGCATGGGTCATTTTGGACAAGCCGATGGTGCCGTTCTCTGCTTCTTCGATGCATGCATTGGGCATGGCCCGCTGGATGGTGGCTTTGGCAACCAGTCGATTGACAGCATGGTCGTCGACGATCAGCAGTTTGACTTGTGTGGTGTGGATTCGTTCCTGAACGGGGGCTGATTTTTGAGGGGGGGGCACCACCCGCAACGGAATTTGGAAGGAGAAGGTCGAGCCCTTGCCCGGGGTGCTGTCGACCCTCAGCTCACCTCCGTGGCTTTTGATCAAAGTATCGCTGATGCTCAAACCCAAGCCATTTCCGCGCAGTGCGTCATTCGATGCGCGGCCTTTGTCTGCGCGTGTGAGTTGAACAAAAGGCTCGAAGATGCGTTGTTGTGCCTCGAGTGGAATGCCCGGCCCTGTGTCTTCAACAGACACCAGCAACTCCCCACTTTGTGGGTCGTGAGGACATGGCACGAAGGACACGCGCATTTCGACATGGCCCAAGTCTGTGAATTTCAAGGCGTTGCCCAGCAAGTTGATCATCACTTGGGTCAGACGATGCTGGTCTGCGCAGACCCATTCGGGCACGTTGGGCGCGATGTCGACGCGGTAGGACAAGCCCAAATCAATGGCGCGCGGGCTCAAGGTGCTGTGCGTGGTTTGCAGCATGGTGTGCAGGTTGAAAATCTGCGGATTCATGGCCACCTTGCCATTTTGAATTTGTGAGTAGTCCAGCAAGTCGTTGATCACAGTCAGTAAGTGGGCGGCCGAGTTTTGGGCGCCCGTGACAAATTCTTTGGACTCAGGCTCTAGTTTCGGGTCGGTGCTCATCAGGCTCAGATAGCCCATCACGGCGTTCAGTGGCGTGCGCATCTCATGGCTGACGATGGCCAAAAATTGGTCTTTGTGTGCGTTGGCTTGTCGCAAGTCTTGGGACAAGCGTTTGAGGCTGAGGTTGTTGCGGTTGACTTGGCGCAGGGTGGTCACATTCATCGAGTCCACGGCGTCGATCAAGGACCACTCGGCATAACAGAGCAAGGTGTAGGTGAGCGCGCCGTACATCAAGTCGGAGGGGGTTTCGCCGGGCCGCGATGGGATGACGTCTAGAAATTGCAAGGCGAGCATGCCCAGCACAGAGACAAATGACACACCCAGCCAAAAAGAGACAACCCGACGTGAGTCAAACGAAAACATGGGCAGAAGCGGAACAATACTCAGCCACACCATGGAGGGCGACGTGACCCCGCCTTGTTGGGCCGCATTGAAAAGAATGAGCCACATCAAGGTCGATTGGTACACCGCTTGCGCCCAAATGCGAGGCAGCTTGTAAAACCACAGCAGCAATGACAGCACCACCCCCGCGGCTCCCACCAAAGCGCTGTATGCCGTGACGTTTTTATCGATCGCAAACAGCAGCCATGACAACGGCAGCAGTGACGACAAGGCCGACAGGGCAAAGAAGACGTAGTACACATCGTGGGCGCTGCGACGCTTCTTGGGCATCAAGCGCTTGATGGAGACAAGGAACGGGCGTGTGAGCATATTTTATTAACCCATAAGAATGATTTATTTGTTGATTTTGTTATTTTAGTTTTAAATTCTTTAGTGTAAAAGGGGTTTGAAGATTTGCCCAGCATCCGGCTGGCGGCTGCGCTAAAATTTGTAGACCGAGGAGCGCTGCAGCTGAATCTGCCCAGATTCAGTGAGGCTCGGAACCTAACTTCCCAACCGCGCTCACCCACTGACAACGTGAGGTGAGCACCTCGGACACATCCCTTGTGCTTGAATTCACGCGTCAGTGGCCCTGAACCTTTTGGAGCCCAACCATGAACGCTGTTCTCAAACCCACCCAAGCCATCGACTACGTCGTGGCCGATATGTCCTTGGCCGCCTGGGGCCGCAAAGAAATCAAGATCGCCGAGACCGAAATGCCCGGTTTGATGGCCATTCGTCAAGAATTCGCCAAAGCGCAGCCGCTCAAGGGCGCACGCATCACGGGCAGCTTGCACATGACCATTCAAACGGCCGTGTTGGTGGAAACCTTGCAAGCCTTGGGCGCTCAAGTGCGCTGGGCCTCGTGCAACATCTTCTCGACCCAAGACCACGCCGCTGCCGCTTTGGTGGCCGAAGGCACGCCCGTGTTTGCCACCAAGGGTGAGACCCTCACCGAGTACTGGGACTACACCCACCGTATCTTTGAATTTGGTGCTGCCAATACCGCCGGCGAAGGCCCCAACATGATTTTGGACGACGGTGGTGACGCCACCTTGCTGATGCACTTGGGCAAACGCGCTGAAAAAGACGCCTCACTCATCGCCAACCCCACCAGCGAAGAAGAAACTTGTTTGTTCAACGCGATCAAGGCCAAACTGGCTGTGGACCCCACCTGGTACAGCCGCAAATCGGCCCAGATCATCGGTGTGACCGAAGAAACCACCACAGGCGTGCTGCGTTTGAACGAAATGGCCGCCAAGGGCAACTTGATGTTCCGCGCCATCAACGTGAACGACTCGGTGACCAAGAGCAAGTTTGACAACCTGTATGGCTGCCGCGAATCTTTGGTCGACTCGATCAAACGCGCCACCGACGTGATGATTGCGGGCAAAGTGGCTTGCGTGGCCGGTTATGGCGACGTGGGCAAAGGCTCTGCACAAGCTTTGCGCGCTTTGAGCGCCCAAGTGTGGGTGACCGAGATCGATCCGATCAACGCCTTGCAAGCCGCCATGGAAGGCTACAAAGTGGTGACCATGGAGTACGCCGCTGACAAGTGCGACATCTTCGTGTCGGCCACCGGCAACAAAAACGTGATCCGTTACGAACACATGGCCGCCATGAAAGACGAAGCCATTGTGTGCAACATCGGTCACTTCGACAACGAAATCGATGTCGTCTCCCTGGAAAAATTGCAGTGGGACGAAATCAAGCCCCAGGTCGACCACATCACCTTCCCCGATGGCAAGAAGATCACGCTGTTGGCGAAAGGCCGCCTGGTGAACTTGGGTTGTGCTACTGGCCACCCGAGCTTTGTGATGTCGTCGAGCTTTGCCAACCAAACCATTGCGCAGATCGAACTGTTCACCAAGCAAGACCAGTACGAATCCTGCAAGGTGTATGTGTTGCCCAAGCACTTGGACGAAAAAGTGGCGCGTTTGCACCTGCAAAAAGTGGGTGCCATGTTGACCGAGTTGACCGAAGAGCAGGCCTCCTACATTGGTGTGTCCAAGAACGGCCCCTACAAAGCCGACACCTACCGCTATTGAGCACGGCGTCGGCCATGCGTGCTGACCAGTTGCTGGTCGATCGGGGCTTGGCCGCAACGCGCTCGCAAGCGCAGCGGCTGATCGCCTCGGGCGTTCAGTGGCGGCTTGGCACGATGGGCTGGCAGCGCGTTGCCAAAAATGGCGATGTGCTGCCACCCGCGTGTGAGCTGCAACTGCTCGACAAAGCAGAGACGCGGTATGTCTCGCGCGGAGGCTTGAAGCTCGAGGGTGCGTTACGCGACAGCGGCTTGCAGGTCAGCGGCCTGCGTTGCTTGGATGTGGGGCAAAGTACCGGCGGGTTCACCGACTGCTTGTTGCAACAGGGGGCGGCACAGGTGGTGGGCGTGGACGTGGGTCATGGCCAGTTGCACCCGAGCTTGCGAGCTGACCCACGGGTGGTGTGTGTGGAGCGCACCAATGCCCGCGAGCTGCAAGCTCAAGATGCACGTGTGCCGCAGGGGGCCCAAGGCTTTGATCTGATCGTGGGTGACCTGTCGTTCATTTCCCTGACCCTTGTCTTGCCCGCCTTGGTGCCCTTTGTCAAGTCTGGTGCCGATGTGCTGATGTTGGTCAAGCCGCAGTTTGAGTTGCAGCCGAGCGACATTGGCAAAGGTGGCTTGGTCAAAGACCCGGCCAGTTACCCCAGGGTGGAGGCGCGCATGCGCGAGGCATGTGCTGGCCTTGGTTTGAATGTGCTGGGCTACTGGCCCAGTGCCATTGCCGGAGGCGATGGCAACAAAGAATTTTGGATAGGAGCACGTCGTGATGAACAACAGTCTGAGCATTGAGTTTTTTCCACCCAAGACGGCTGAAGGCGCTGAAAAATTGCGCGCTGTGCGCCAAGCGCTGTATGTCCTCAAACCACAGTTTTGCTCCGTGACCTATGGTGCGGGGGGCTCGACACAGGCCGGCACCTTGTCGACCTTGAGCGAAATCTTGGCCGAGGGCTTGCCGGCGGCCTCGCACTTCTCGTGCATTGGCGCCACGCGTGAGAGCGTGCGCCAACAACTGGCCGACTTCAAGGCCATGGGCATTCGCCGTTTGGTGGCCTTGCGTGGTGATTTACCCAGTGGCTATGGCGGCAGCGGCGAGTTTCAGTACGCCAGCGATTTGGTGGCCTTCATCCGTGCTGAAACCGGCCAAGACTTTGCCATTGAGGTGGCGGCTTACCCAGAGATCCATCCGCAAGCAAAGTCTGCCGAAGCCGACTTGCAAGCCTTTGCCACCAAGGTCAAAGCAGGGGCCGATTCGGCCATCACCCAATATTTCTACAACAGCGACGCGTATTTCCGTTTTGTCGAGGATGTGCAGAAGTTGGGTGTGGACGTGCCGATCGTTCCCGGCATCATGCCGATCACCAGCTCAGCACAGCTGCTGCGTTTCTCGGATGCATGTGGCGCGGAAATTCCGCGTTGGATTCGTTTACGGCTTCAGGCCTATGCCGATGACGTGGTGTCCATCAAGGCCTTTGGCTTGGATGTGGTTACTGATTTGTGTGATCAATTGCGTAGCGCTGGCGCGCCGGGCTTGCATTTCTACAGCATGAACCAAAGCGCCGCCACGTTGGCGATTTGCCAGCAGTTGGGGTTGAGCGCCTGAGGCATGCGGTAGGAAATTCAAAATTGAGACAACGAACAAAATACTCCAATAGCTACAAATAGTTAAATATCGTAGAATTAATTAACTTTTTAATGGTTTTAAAGGTTCTACGATGAAAAAATTAGTATTTTTGATTTCTGTTTTGTGGATGGGCGCCTCTCTTGCCGCACAAGAAATGCCGTGGATGCTCAGGGGCCGTTTGGTGCAGCCACAGTTGACCTACACGCCCAATCCCAGTGAGTTTTCGATGGATCAAAAGCTCATGCCCGAGGTCGACCTCAGTTATTTTTTCTCAGAAAACTTGGCAATGGAGCTCAGTTTCACTGCCTTGAGGACACAAAGGGTGTACCGAGATCAGCTGCCCGTCGGAACGTTCGAAAATTTACCTCCTACCTTGATAGCTCAGTACCACGTCACGCCGTGGCAAATGCTCAAGCCCTACGTAGGTGCTGGCATCGCTTACACCAAGACCACCACCTTGCATTTTGATTCGCCTAATTTCCCCGTCGCTGTAGATCCCCGCAGCTGGGGCTTGGCCTGGCAGATGGGCTTGGATATTCCAGTGGATCAGCGGTGGTTGTTGAATCTGGACTGGAAGAAAGCCCGATTTAACTCTTTCATTGCAACCCCTTTATTTTCTGTAGACAGCCGAGTGACCATGAGAACAATGAGTGTTGGCGTTGGTTTTCGATTTTGAGCACAGCTCGCTGACGCATGCATTTTTTATTGATCTAGGTCATACCGTGCAACGTTGGGGTTTGATGTTTGTCAACATGAGCGCTCAGCCTTCGCGGTTCAATAGTTTGCACGGGAATAAACCCGAGCAAGCTTAAGGAAAGATCATGAAAAAAATTCTCATCGCTGCCGCAGTAGGCATATTGGTTGCAGGTCACGTGGCCGCGCAAGAAAGCCCATGGTTGGTTCGTGCGCGCGCCGTGAACTTGCACATGGCCAATGACACAAGCGGGGCCGCTACCACCTTGAATGTGAACGTCGACAACAAAACTATTCCAGAAGTTGACATCACTTACTTCATCAACAAGAACATTGCAGCCGAGTTGATTTTGACTGTGCCGCAAAGCCAGACTGTTTACGCTGGAACCGCTTCATTAGGCACATTCAAGCACTTACCACCTACATTGACACTGCAATACCACTTCACAGACTTGGGCGGATTCAAGCCGTATGTCGGGGCCGGTGTCAACTACACAAAAATTTCAAGCGTTGCACTGTCTGGTGGCGTCACGCTTGATCCCCTGACTTTGGACAGTCACAGCTGGGGCTCAGCGCTTCAAGTTGGCGTCGATGTGCCGCTTGACAAGCAGTGGTCGCTGAACTTGGATGTAAAAAAAGTAGGCATCAAAACCGATGTCTACAGCAAGGGCACAAATGTCGGTACGTTGAAGCTGGACCCTACGCTGGTTGGTGTGGGTGTGGGCTACCGCTTCTAAGCGAGATAATCTGAGCCAAGTTAAAGCCGCGCGAAATGCGCGGCTTTTTTGTCGATGGCGTCATCAACTGTCTCGAAACTTTGAAAGAACTTGGCACAACAGATGAATCAGCGTTCGTCAAAACTCACCACGACCTGGGGGGTGATGGGGCGAGATTGGCAGCTCAAGACAAACCCTTGCGCCATCTCCCATGGCTCGAGTGTGAAGTTTTTGCGCATGGCCACTTGGCCTTCCATCACTTTGGCGCGACAAGTGCAGCACACGCCGCCTTTGCACGAGTAAGGTAAATCGAGCCCGTGATTGAGCGCTACATCGAGTACGTGCTCGTCGGCCCCCATGCGCATGTCATAGGACTTGCCGTCTAGGATGATGCGCAACTGCACCGCCGATGACTGGGGGTCTGATGCGGCGCTCAATGTTTGACGAGGTGTGGTCGGGGTGGTGCTGGTAAAACGCTCCGTGTGCACACGATGGGCAGGCACGCCTGCTTGGACTAAGGCGTGTTGGGTGGCTTCAATCATGGCTTCTGGGCCACAGATGAACACTTCGTCCATACTTTTGACAGGCAGCAAGGCTGCAATGATGGCGCGCACTTTGTCCCCGTCGATGCGGCCTTCTAACAAGGGAACTTCCTGAGCTTGACGCGACAAGATGTGAATCAAGGTCAAACGATTGGCAAATCGGTCTTTCAAATCTTGCAGCGCTTCGTTGAACATCACGCTGGCCATACGCCGATTGCCATACACCAAGGTGAATTTAGATTCAGGTTGTTCTTCTAAGGTGCTGGCCATGATCGACAAAATTGGTGTGATGCCAGAGCCTGCGGCAAAGCCCACGCGGTGCAACGCGCGAGGCCGTTGCACCACAAAGCGACCTTCTGGCGGCATGACACGCAGGGTATCGCCGGCTTTGAGTTGTTGAGCGGCCCAGTTTGAAAATAGACCCCCCTCAACCGGACGAATGCCCACTTGCAGCTCGCCGCGCTCACGCAAGCTGCGTGTTGTCGAACAAATTGAATAGCTGCGCCGCACATCTTGTCCATCGATGGAGGCGCGCAGCGTGAGAAATTGCCCAGGTTGAAACGCAAAATTAGCGCGCAAATTTTCAGGAATTTGAAACGTCAGGGCCACAGAGCCTGCTGCTTCTGCGTCAATGCGTGAAACCTGAAGATCATGAAATTGAGGGGCAGCAGACATGGCAGGCCTATCCAAGTGGTCAGTAGGGTTTGAAGTAATCAAACGGTTCCATGCACGCCAAGCACTTGTACAGTGATTTGCAAGCGGTGGAGCCAAAGTGAGAGGTTTCTGTGGTGTTGACAGCGCCACAGCGTGGGCAAGCCACCGTCTCGCGCGACACAGTTTTGTGGGCAAACTGCAACACGATAGAGCTTTGCCCAGCGCTGACAGGGCCATGGCTGCCGCATTGCGCCGGTGGTGCAATGCCGTAAGCGCGGAGCTTGTCACGCGCTTGTGGTGTGATCCAGTCGGAGGTCCACGCAGGAGCCAGTTGGTGGGTGACTTGTGCTCGAACGCCTAGCGCCCGCAGGGTGCTGAGGATGTCATCATGAATTTGCCCCATTGCTGGGCAGCCGCTGTAGGTGGGTGTAATCACCACCTCCACCAAGTCTTGGCGCAGACGCACCTCCCGCAGGATGCCCATCTCTCTGAGCGTAACCACTGGAATTTCTGGGTCACACAGCACGTCAAGTGCTGCCCATACCTG
Source organism: Comamonadaceae bacterium (assembly GCA_947451285.1). Lineage (GTDB taxonomy): Bacteria > Pseudomonadota > Gammaproteobacteria > Burkholderiales > Burkholderiaceae_C > Limnohabitans. The sequence continues at coordinate 3,450 of CANFYL010000052.1, read as the reverse complement.
CTGTGTGGTGACCGTCTTTTGGGCGGGTGCGGGGTGGCTCACCACACGCCTTCGGGATGCGCGCGTGACAAGCTTTGCATTTCGCCAAGCAAATAGCTCAAGTGCTCGGAATGCACGCCCAGTTTGCCCGTTGTGACAAAACCTGCGCTGCTGGGGACTTGCAGTGTCGCTTCAGTCAAGGTGTTGCGAACCAATGTCTCCCAATCCTGTTTCACTCGATTCACATCGATGCCGACGCCCAGCTGCACAGCCTGTGTTTCGAATACTGAGAGAGACCAAAATTCTTGTGTGTAGGGCATCAGGTGGTCCAAAGCTGCTTGGGCGCGCTTGTGAGACTCCTCCGTGCCATCGCCAAACCGCAGCATCCAATCATGTGAATGGCGCAGGTGGTAACGCACCTCTTTGAGTGACTTGGCGGCAATGGCCGCCAGTTGTGTATCGGTAGATGCTTGTAGCTGTTCCCACAGCAAGGCCATCAAAGCACTGAACAAGTAGTTGCGAGCTATCGTCACGGCGTAATCGCGGTTGTCGATGGCATACCCTACCAAGGCTTGGGTGTGAGGCAGCTCCAGCAGGGTGTAGTTGCGAAATTCAGGCGCATCGCGGAAGTAGGCCAAACGGTCTTCGGTGCTCCCGTCGCTTCTGAGCGTCGCCACATGCTGGTAAAGCAGTCGCGCCTGACCTATCAGGTCGAGGCTGATGTTGGACATGGCAATGTCTTCTTCGAGAGCGGGGCCGTGCCCGCACCACTCGGCATTGCGCTGGCCCAAGACCAAGGCGTTGTCGGCCAGGTGCAACAGGTAATCGACGCATGCGACGCTGCTTGCTTGCATCACATGTGCCCCACGTCGTCAGGAATGACATAGAAGGTGGGATGGCGGTAGATCTTGTCGCCTGCTGGGTCAAACAATTCGGCCTTGTCGTCGGGTGCGCTGGCGGTGATGGTGTTGGAGGGCACCACCCAAATGCTCACGCCTTCTTGGCGGCGCGTGTAGACGTCACGTGCCATCTGCAGCGCATGCTGGGCGTCGCTGGCATGCAGGCTGCCGCAGTGTTTGTGCTCCAGGCCTTGCTTGCTGCGAATGAACACTTCCCAGAGCGGCCATTCGCTCAATGCTTTGGTGTTGGGGGTGGTGCTCATGCCGCCTCCTTCAGGTGTTTGGCGTGTTGTTTGCGGGCGTGGGCCAGGGCGGCGTCGCGCACCCATTGGCCCTCGTTCCAGGCTTTCACACGGGTGCCCAAGCGTTCTTTGTTGCATGGGCCATTGCCGTTGACAGTGGCCCAAAACTCGTCCCAATCGATGGCGCCATAGTCGTGCTGCTGGCGCTCTTCGTTCCACTTCAAATCGGGGTCAGGCAACGTGACGCCCAAGACCTTGGCCTGGGGCACGGTGGCGTCGACGAACTTTTGCCGCAAGTCATCGTTGCTGATGCGCTTGATGCCCCAGCGCATGCCTTGCGCACTGTTGGGGCTGTCGGCATCGGGCGGACCAAACATGGCCAAGCATTTCCACCACCAGCGGTTTACTGCGTCTTGCACCATGGCGCGTTGTTCGGCTGTGCCGGTCATCATCACCAACAAGGCCTCATAGCCTTGGCGTTGGTGGAACGACTCTTCCTTGCACACCCGCACCATGGCGCGGGCGTAAGGGCCATACGAGCAGCGGCAAAGCGGGATCTGGTTCATGATGGCTGCGCCGTCGACCAGCCAACCGATCACCCCCACATCGGCCCAGGTGAGGGTGGGGTAGTTGAAGATCGAGCTGTACTTGGCGCGACCGCTGTGCAGCGCATCGAACATTTGGTCGCGGCTGGTGCCCAGGGTTTCGGCGGCGCTGTAGAGGTACAGGCCATGCCCGCCCTCGTCTTGTACCTTGGCAATCAGAATCGCTTTGCGCTTCAAGCTGGGCGCGCGGCTGATCCAATTGCCTTCGGGCAGCATACCCACAATTTCGCTGTGTGCGTGTTGGCTGATTTGGCGCACCAGGGTTTTGCGGTAGGCCTCTGGCATCCAGTCTTGTGGCTCGATGCGACCATCGGCGTCAATCCGCGCATCGAATGCTTCTTGCAGCGCGGCGTCGTTGGCGCTCATGGGCTTGGCAACCGCTTTGAGTCCGACGCCTGGGGTGTCGTCCGCTTTGTCTGGAACGTTGAATGATTGGGTGTACATGAACCACTCCTGCACCGTTCAAATGGGTGCTGGAGGGCAGTATAAGTAATTAACCGACCAACCGGTCGGTTAATTGAGTTCTATCGCTAGTGGTTTTCCTGAGGATACACAGGCGGCAGTTTCACCCCCCTGATTCAAGTGTCCAGCCTTGTCCGGGTCCACGGCCCAAGGCCTTTTCAAGCAAAGGCAAGGCCTCGTTGAGTTGGGGTTTCAGGGTGTAGGGTGGATTGATCAAAAACATGCCGCTGGCGCTCAAGCCTGTGTCGTCTCCACCCGTGGCTCGTCCAATGGCCAAGCTGGCATGCAGCCAGGGCTTTTTCAATTGGCTGCATAGGGTTTTGAGTTTGCGCGGCAAATCGTGGGCCTCAGGCCGAGGAATGATGGGATACCACACCAAATAGGTGCCGGTGGCAAAGCGCTTGAGGCAGTCTTGGATGCATTCCAACACGCGGTAGTAGTCGGTTTTGAGTTCGTAGCTGGGGTCGATCAACACCATCGAGCGGCGCGAACCACTGGTGGACACGGGGGGGGGCAACAGGGCTTTCAAGGCTTCAAAACCATCTTGCCGTGCCACACTGATGGTGCGACCGGCTTCGAGTTGTTGGATATTGCCCGTGAGTGATTTATGGTCGGTCGGGTGGAGTTCAAACAGTTTGAGGCGATCACGCGCTTCATGGCGCATCAGGCGCTGAATGATGAAAGGAGAGCCTGGGTAGACCCGGGAGCTGCCTTTGTCGTTGAAACTGGCCACGATGCTGAGGTAGTCCTTCAAGGCCTCGACCTGCTGATCTGCGGGCAAGCCCTTGAGTTTGAGCACGCCATCGGCGGCCTCACCACTTTTTTCCGCATAGTCGCCATCCAAGCGATACAGTCCAGCCCCCGCGTGGGTGTCGACCAACTGAAGGCCCGCGTCTTTGTGCATCAAATGGCGCAAGGTGGCAATCAGCGTCAGGTGTTTGAGGACGTCGGCGTGGTTTCCGGCGTGAAAAGCGTGGCGGTAACTGAACATAGACGGGGATGGTAACCCGCCGTTTCTGCCTCTTGGGCACCAGACTTGCGCCAAGTCCTTGATTTTGCGTATAATTTATGGCTCTGCAGCGATCGAGTGGTCCCGCGGCAGAGGCTTTGAAAAAAGCACATCCCACCTAAGAGGTTCTCAACAGAAGAACGCCGACCGTGGAAAAGGGCCCTGCAAACCAGCTCTCCTTTTAGGATTTAACTATGTCTACTTTCAGCGCAAAACCCGCTGACGTGGTGCATGAGTGGTTTGTGATTGACGCC
>CANFYL010000051.1 GCA_947451285.1 Comamonadaceae bacterium | reverse complement strand
GTGTCGGTGAGCGACATCGACGACGTGATCTTGGTCGGCGGCATGAGCCGCATGCCCAAGGTGCAAGACAAGGTCAAAGAGTTCTTCGGCAAAGAGCCACGCCGTGACGTCAATCCTGACGAAGCTGTGGCTGTGGGTGCTGCTATTCAAGGTCAGGTGTTGTCGGGTGACCGCACCGACGTGTTGTTGTTGGACGTGACGCCGCTGTCTTTGGGCATTGAAACCCTGGGCGGTGTGATGACCAAGATGATCACCAAGAACACCACCATCCCCACCAAGTTTGCGCAAACCTTCTCCACCGCCGACGACAACCAACCTGCGGTGACCATCAAGGTCTACCAAGGCGAGCGCGAAATGGCCAGTGGCAACAAGTCGCTGGGTGAGTTCAACCTCGAAGGCATTGCACCCGCCGCGCGTGGCACGCCACAAATTGAAGTGTCGTTTGACATTGACGCCAACGGCATCTTGCACGTCGGCGCCAAAGACAAAGCCACCGGCAAAGAAAACAAGATCACCATCAAAGCCAACTCCGGTTTGTCAGAAGCCGAGATCCAGCAAATGGTGAAAGACGCCGAGTTGAACGCTGCCGAAGACAAGAAAAAACTTGAAATCGTGCAGGCGCGTAACCAAGCCGATGCCGCAGTACACAGCGTCAAAAAGAGCTTGACAGAGCATGGCGACAAACTCGACGCAGGTGAGAAAGAGAAAATCGAAGCTGCCACCAAAGAGGTCGAAGAAGCCTTGAAGGGCGAAGACAAAGCCGAGATCGAAGCCAAGACAGAAGCGCTCATGACTGCCGCCCAAAAGCTGGGTGAAAAAGTCTATGCCGACATGCAAGCCAACCAAGCCGCGGCCGGAGGTGCCACAGGCGCGCCCGAGCCAACCAAACCAGCCGACGACAACGTGGTCGACGCTGAAGTGAAAGAAGTCAAAAAGGGATAAGCCCTCGCTCTTTCTTTGAGACGAATTTCGCCGCGTTTCACCTGCCTCAGGTGGACACGCGGCGAAGTCGTTAGATACAGCCCCTCACCTCACAGCGCTGCACCATGTCCAAACGCGATTTTTATGAAGTTCTTGGCGTCCCTAAAAACGCCAGCGAAGACGAGATCAAAAAGGCCTATCGCAAACTGGCGATGAAGTACCACCCTGACCGCAACCAGGGTGAGAAAGCCAAAGAAGCCGAAGCCAAATTCAAAGAGGCCAAAGAAGCCTACGAGATGATGTCGGACCCACAAAAGCGTGCCGCCTACGACCAGTACGGCCACGCCGGTGTCGACCCCAATATGCGCGGCGGCGCAGGGGGTGCAGACTTTGGTGGCGGCTTTGGTGAAGCTTTCGGCGACATCTTTGGCGATATCTTTGGCCAAGCCCGCCGTGGCGCAGGGGGCCGACAGGTTTACCGCGGCAACGATTTGAGCTATGCCTTAGAAATCTCGCTGGAAGAGGCGGCCAACGGCAAAGACGCGCAACTGAAAATCCCCAGCTGGGACGAGTGTGACACCTGCCACGGCACGGGGGCGAAACCCGGCACATCGCCCAAGACCTGCAGCACCTGCCACGGCAGCGGCCAGGTTCAAATGCGCCAAGGTTTCTTCAGCGTGCAACAAACCTGTCCCCACTGTCGCGGTACAGGCAAGATCATTCCCGACCCATGCAACACCTGCCAAGGGCAAGGCAAGATCAAGCGTCAAAAAACCCTCGAAGTCAAAATTCCCGCAGGCATCGACGACGGCATGCGCATCCGCAGCACCGGCAACGGCGAACCCGGCACCAACGGTGGCCCACCGGGCGACTTGTTCATTGAAATTCGCATCAAGAAGCACGACATCTTTGAGCGCGATGGCGACGACCTGCACTGCTCGGTGCCCATCAGCTTCACCACGGCAGCCTTGGGCGGCGAAATCACCGTGCCCACCTTGGCGGGCGAAGCCGCGATCGACATTCCTGAGGGCACCCAAAACGACAAGCAGTTCCGCTTACGTGGCAAAGGCCTCAAGGGCTTGCGCTCGAGCTTTCCCGGCGACCTGTACTGCCACATCACGGTGGAAACACCCGTCAAGCTCACCGAGCACCAACGCAAGCTGCTCAAAGAGTTGGACGAGTCGCTGAAAAAAGGTGGCACCAAGCACTCGCCCGTCGAAGGTGGCTGGGCCGAGAAGCTCAAGCGCTTTTTCACCTGATCACAAGCTCATGGTCTGAGCAGGTTCAGCCAGGCATGCGGTATGCCCCCACATTCGGGGGATACTTCAGGCATGAGCGTCAACATCACTTTCTTGGGCGGCACCGGCACCGTCACCGGTTCCAAATATTTGGTCGAGCATGCAGGTCAGCGGTTGCTGGTCGATTGCGGCTTGTTCCAAGGCTACAAGCAACTGCGTTTGCGCAACTGGTCCCCCTTGCCTGTGGCGCCCTTGGATGTGCAGGCGCTCATCCTCACCCATGCGCACCTTGACCACAGCGGTTATGTGCCGCTGCTGGCTCGCCAAGGCTTTACCGGTCGCATCCACGCCACGCCTGCCACCTGTGATTTGTGCGCCATCTTGCTGCCCGACAGCGGCCACATCCAAGAAGAAGACGCCGCCTTTTTGAACCGCCATGGCATGTCCAAGCACAGCCCGGCGCTGCCGCTCTACAGCAAGCACGACGCCTTGGTCAGTTTGAACCTGTTGCATGCCGAAAGCCTGGGTCACACCTTCTCGCCCATTCCCGGTTGGAAAGCCACCTTCTCTTGCGCCGGCCATATCTTGGGGGCCGCCAGTGTGCTGCTGGAAGTAGCGGGCCGGCGCATCTTGTTCAGCGGTGATTTGGGGCGTCCTGATGACTTGCTGATGAATGCACCCGATGCGCCGCCAGATGCCGACACGGTGCTGATTGAGTCCACCTACGGCAACCGCGAACACCCGCAAGAGAACGTGTTGGCCGAATTGGGTCCTGCACTCAAAAGAGCCGCAGCAAGGGGCGGTGTGGCCGTGGTGCCGGTGTTTGCAGTGGGCCGGGCACAAGCCTTGCTGTATGCCATTGCACTGCTCAAACAACGTGGCGAGATTCCACACAGCTTGCCCATCTTTTTAGACAGTCCGATGGCGGTGCACACCACCGAGTTGATGCAACGCCACCCCGCAGCGCATCGACTGGATGCGCAAGCCCTCAAAGCCATGCAGCATGTGGCCACCATGGTCGAGACGCCGGAGCAATCGAAGGCCTTGGCCAAGCGCCACGGCCCCATGGTGATCTTGTCGGCCAGTGGCATGGCCACCGGCGGACGGGTGTTACACCACTTGGCGCACTACTTGCCCGACCACCGCAACATGGTGGTGCTCACGGGCTACCAAGCACCTGGCACACGCGGCGCCACCTTGGCCCAAGGGGGCGCGACGCTGCGCATCCACGGCCAAGATGTGAATGTGCAAGCCGAGGTGGTGCAACTCGCATCGTCTTCGGCCCATGCCGATGCCAAGCAGTTGATCGACTGGCTGCGCCAGATGAAAAAATCCCCCGACCAGGTGTATGTGGTGCATGGCGAACCTGAAGCTGCAGATGCCTTGCGCCAGCGGATTGAACACGGCCTGAAATGGCGCGCCTTGGTGCCCGAGTTGGGCAGCACCTGGCCCTCCTGAGTGCCCCGTCCAAACACCCACCTCTTGCTGAGTTCATCCCCATGCGTTTGATGTTCATCGACCCACCCAAGCGAACACCCCGCAGCGCACTGAGCCTGGTGTTGCTAGCCAGTGCATGGATGGCCGTGCTGGGCAACCTCGCCTTATGGCGCAGCTTGATGCAGTTGCCCGACCTCAGAGGCTGGCAAGGTGCGGTGTTTGGTTTGGCCTTTGCGCTGATCATTGCCAGTGTGCTGGTCACCCTGTTGTCGCTGCTGGCGTGGCGCTGGACCTTGAAGCCCGCGATCAGCTTCTTGCTGCTGTGCACCGGCTTTGCCACGCATTACATGCTGAGCTACGGCATCGTGGTGGACACCCCCATGTTGGTCAATGTGCTGCAAACCGACAGCCGTGAAGCAGCCGACCAACTCAGCCTCGGTCTGGCCTTCAGCGTGACGGCACTCGCTGGCCTGCCCTTGTGGTGGTTGTGGCGTCAAGCTTGGGCACCATTGCGTTGGCGCCAACAAGTCTTACGCAATGGGGGGCTGTGCGCTGCGGGCGTGTTGGTGGCGTTTGGCACCACCCAACTCGTATTTCAAGACTTTGCCTCCTTGATGCGCAACCACACGCAGCTGCGCTACCAAATCAACCCACTCAACAGCGTCTATGCCATCTTAGACTTGACCGTTATTCCGTCTGAACAACGCAGCGGCCCCTTGCACACCTTGGGCGAAGATGCGCGCATTGCGCCGCGCACAGGCAAAAGCGCAGATCTGGAGCACCCACCCTTGTTGGTGCTGGTTCTGGGTGAAACAGCGCGCAGCCAAAACTTTTCACTCAATGGCTACCAACGCCTCACCAACCCCTTGTTGGCCCAAGAAAACGTGGTGAGCTTCACCCAAGTCACCTCGTGCGGCACCAGCACGGCCGAATCGGTGCCGTGCATGTTTTCGCACCTTGGGCGCGAAGGATTTACGAAGCGCCAACACGAGTCAGAAAACCTGCTGGATGTGCTGCAACGCGCAGGCTATGCCGTGATGTGGATGGACAACCAATCGGGCTGCAAAGACCAGTGCGAGCGCATTCCCAATGTCAACACGTCTTCGCTCAACATTCCAGGTGAATGCGAAGGTGGCGAATGCCGCGACACCGTGATGATCACGCGCATTGAGGCTGAGTTGGCCAAACTCCCTGCCGACAAACGGGCTCGCGGCACCGTGGTGGTGATGCATCAAATGGGCAGCCATGGGCCCGCTTACTACAAACGAACGCCCGCAGCATTTAAAAAATTCCAGCCTGAGTGCCAAGACAACTCCTTGTCGCAATGCGAGCGTCAGCAAGTGGTCAATGCGTATGACAACACCATCGTCTTCACCGACTACTTTTTGTCCCGGCTGATAGGCTGGCTCAAGACCCAAGAAAAAACCAGCACACCCGCCATGCTTTACGTGTCTGACCATGGCGAGTCTTTGGGTGAGAACAACCTCTACTTGCATGGCCTGCCCTTTGCCATGGCCCCGGAGGTGCAAAAGCATGTGGCCATGATCGGCTGGTTGTCTTCCAGCTTTGAGCGCTGGAGCGGCGTGAGCACCGCGTGCCTGAAACAACAGCGTGACCGTGCGCTGTCACACGACCATTTGTTTCACTCGGTGTTGGGTGCCATGTCCGTTCAAACCAGCGTGTACCAAGCCGAACGCGACCTGTTTGTGGCCTGTCAAGGCCGCTGAATTTTTACAAGAACCGATCGAGCAGTTTGCGGGTGTGACGGTCCAACGAGGGCAAGTCGCGAATCAAAAACTGAACGCCGTGTGCATCAGCCACGATCAAGGTGGTGGGACTCAAGCGGCGAATGTCTTCTTCGCCTTTGAGCACCAACTCTGCGGCCCCGCGGTTGGTTTGCACCTGCCAAACACTGGGCGTGGAAAAACTGTTCACCCCATCCAAGCGCATGATCTCCGGCATGAACTCGCGCCCTTGCAAGGCCTGCTCGACCAAACTGCGTTCTTGCGCAGGCACTTGGGTCAAGTCATCGATCCAGACCAACTCTTTGCCCTCTGGGCTCAAAATCGAAATACTGCGCAGCGGATCTGCAATGGGAAAAGCGCGCACCACCACAACACCGATGTGTTGCGTGCCATCGGACATGGCCACGATGAGCTTGCCAAACGGGTCGAGGCTGAGTTGAAACGAGGCACTCACAGCATCTCCTCCTTACGTGCACTGTCCAGATGGACAGAGGCCGCTTCGGCGTTTTTGGCTTGGGCTTCGTACAAGCGCCAGTAAGCGCCTTGACGCGCCATCAGGGTGTCGTGGTCCCCCTCTTCCACCATCACGCCTTGCTCCATCACCACCAGACGGTCGGCCTTGTTCAGCGTGGACAAGCGGTGCGCAATGGCGATGGTGGTACGCCCCTGCACCAGGTTGTCCAAGGCTTTTTGAATTTCTTGCTCGGTCTCGGTGTCCACCGAGGCGGTGGCCTCGTCCAAGATCAGGATGCGCGGGTTGATCAGCAAAGCCCGTGCAATCGAGATGCGTTGGCGTTCACCACCCGACAAACCCTGCCCCCGTTCGCCCACCAACGAGTCGTAGCCCTGGGGCAAGCGCAAGATGAACTCGTGCGCATGGGCCGCGCGAGCAGCGGCCACGATCTCTTCACGCGTGGCTTCTGGCACGCCGTAGGCAATGTTGTCGGCGATGGTGCCAAAGAACAAGAACGGCTCTTGCAACACCAAACCAATGTGGCTGCGGTAGTCGGACAAGGCGATGTTGCGGATGTCGATGCCATCGACCTGGATGGCACCTTCGCTCAAATCGTAAAAGCGACAAATCAGATTGACCAAAGTGCTCTTGCCCGAACCACTTTGGCCCACCAAGCCAATCATCTCTCCAGGGCGGATGCTCAGGTTGAGGTTGCGAATGACCGCACGGTTGCCATAACGAAAGCCCGCGTCTTGGATGTCAATGCGCCCTTGTAAAGGCGTGGGCAGCTTTTGGGGGTGCGTGGCTTCAGGCACGCTCGAGACATGGTCCAAGATTTCAAAAATACGCTTGGCACCTGCGGCGGCTTTTTGGGTGTGCGAGACGATGCGGCTCATCGAATCGAGGCGCGTGTAAAAGCGCCCGATGTAAGCCAAAAAGGCCGTCAACACGCCCACCGTGATTTGGTGGTGCGACACCAACCAAATGCCAAAGCCCCAGACCACCAGCAAGCCCACCTCCGTCATCAACGTCACCGTGGGCGAGAACAGCGACCAGACAAAGTTGATGCGGTCGTTCACCGCCAGGTTGTGTTTGTTGGCATCGCGAAAGCGGTTGGCTTCGCGGGTTTCTTGCGCGAAGGCCTTGACCACGCGAATCCCGGGAATGGTGTCTGCCAATACGTTGGTCAACTCCGACCAGACACGGTCGATTTTTTCAAAGCCGGTGCGCAGCTTGTCACGCACGGTATGAATCAACCACACGATGAATGGCAAGGGCAACAAGGTGGCAGCGGCCAAGTGAGCATCGATGCTGATCAGGATGGTGGCGGTCATCAAGATCATCAACACATCGGTGGCGAAGTCGAGCAGGTGCAGCGACAAAAACACGCAGATGCGGTCGGTCTCAGCGCCGATGCGGTTCATCAAGTCACCGGTACGCCGCCCGCCAAAGTATTCGAGCGACAAGCGCATGAGGTGCTCATAGGCGGTGGTACGCAAGTCTGCGCCAATGCGCTCTGACACCAAGGCCAAGATGTAGGTCTTGGCCCAACCCAAGCACCACGCCAGCATGGCCGCACCGAGCAAGCCCCCGAGGTAGAGCGTGACCAGGTCCGTGTCGATGGGTTGCCCGTTTTGAAATGGAATCAAGACCTCGTCCATCAAGGGCATGGTCATGTAAGGCGGCACCAAGGTGGCTGCGGTGGAAGCCAGCGTCAACAAGAAACCCGCCAACAAACGCCACTGATAAGGACGGCCAAAGCGCCACAAGCGAAACAGACCCCAGGTGGAGAGCGGCGCATGTTGCTCACGGTGACACACCGGGCACTCATCGCCCGCATTCTCAAGCGTCAATTTGCATTGCGGACAACGCGCCTGGGCCTGCGTTTGCAAACTGGCCCCATGGGTCAGCACCTCCACACAGGCAGCAAAGGTTTCTTGCAAGCGCATGGCCGTTACGTTGTGCGTGAGGGTGAAGCGCCAACTGGCCAAGGCTTGGTGTGGATTGATCAAACTCAAGGTGCCCACACCTGCGTAATCGGTGTGGGTCATCGACATGCCCGCCTCAATGGGCCAAGACGACCATTGCAGCTCCGCGGCAGTGCCCAGACTGGCCGACAGCACGCGCTGGTCTGTCACAATCAACAGTCCGCGCGCGAAATGCAATTGACGATCCAAGTCAACCTCTAGCCACGCTAAAACGTTTTCTTGGGGTGTCAGTTGTGTCAAGGCTGGAGTTTTCCAACCTTCAGGCAAGACAACATTGGCAAAAGCCGATAGAAAAGAATTCATTCTGGATAGTTTCCGTACCGATTTGCTGAGTCTTCAGCAGGGCACGGCATAAATAGAAGCAGGAGCCAAGACTTTGTTGCACCCGAGCACGATTGCAAATCATTGTATCGCCGCCCCCACGGCGCGCATCGAACGTCTTGCCACCCACATCCCGCGCTGACCCCATGGCATTTCAAGACATTCAAATTTTGCGCATGAACTATCTGCGCGGGCCCAACATCTGGACCTACCGTCCCATCATTGAAGCCCTGATTGATTTGGGTGAGATGGAAGACCACCCCTCCAACAAGATTGACGGCTTCAATGACCGTCTCAATGCATGGCTACCCGGCTTGGTGGAGCACCACTGCGGTGTGGGCCACCGTGGCGGCTTTTTAACGCGATTGGTCGGCGGCACCTGGATGGGCCACATCATGGAGCATGTCTCCATCGAGTTGCAGTTGCTCGCCGGAGCGCGTGCGGAATTTGGCAAAGCCCGTGAGATCAGCAAACGTGGCATTTACAAAGTGGTGTTTCGCACCGAGCACGAAGAGTTAGGCCGTCAAAGCTTTTTGGCCGCCCGGGAAATTGTGATGGCGGCTGCCAACAATGTGCCCCACGACATGGCAGCCACCATCCAGCGTTTGAAACAAGTGGCTGACAAACATTGCTTGGGGCCGAGCACAGCCTGCATCGTCGACGCGGCCGTCGAGCGCAAAACCCCTTTCATTCGCTTGACCGAAGGCAACTTGGTGCAACTGGGCTACGGCGCACGCCAGCGCCGCATCTGGACGGCTGAAACCGACCGTACCAGTGCGATTGCTGAGAGCATTTCCAGCGACAAAGACCTGACCAAACGCTTGCTCACGCAATGCGGCATTCCCGTCCCCGAAGGCCAGCAAGTGCAAAGCGCCGACGAGGCCTGGGCAGCAGCCCAAGACATTGGTTTGCCCGTGGTGGTCAAGCCCTTGGACGGTAACCGTGGTTGGGGCGTGTCGCTCGATGTGAACACCGAAGTCGGCGTGCGCGCCGCCTGGACGGCAGCGGAAAAAGAAGGCAGCAGCGTGTTGGTCGAGCGCTATGTGCGTGGCGATGAGCACCGCGTGTTGGTGGTGGGCGACCGCGTGGTGGCCGCCACCCGTGGCGAAACCGCCTGCGTGGTGGGCGACGGGATTTCTACCGTGGAACAACTGATCGAGTCCCAAGTCAACACCGACCCACGCCGTGGCGAATCCGAAGGCTTCCCGCTCGACACCATTCGACTGCGCAGTCCGCGCGGTGAGATGTCGCTGCTCGAAATCCAACGTCAAGGTTTCGAGCCGGAGAGCGTGCCCGCCAAAGACAAGAGCGTGGTGGTGCAGCGCAATGGCAACTTGAACAAGGACGTCACCGATCTGGTACACCCTGATGTGGCCGCGGTCGCCACCTTGGCTGCGCGCGTGATCGGCTTGGACATTGCGGGCATTGACATCGTCACACAAGACATCACACGCCCCCTTGAGCAAACCGGTGGCGCCATCATCGAAGTCAACGCAGGCCCCGGCTTGTTGATGCACATCAAACCCGCCAGCGGACAACCCCGCCCGGTGGGCAAGGCCATCGTGGAGCATTTGTTTGGTCCCAATGAGTCAGGCCGTATCCCAGTGGTTGGCCTGGTGGGGACACACCAAACCACCGAACTGGCGCAATTGGTGGCTTGGTTGCTGCATCTCTCGGGCCAGCGCACCGGCTTGGCTTGCCAAGACGGGTTGTACATGGACCAACACCAGGTGGGCACACAAGACGGCCGCAACTTTGACGTGGCCGAGCGTTTGCTGATCAATCGCGCCTTGGATGCTGCGGTGTTTGAAACCTCCCCCTTGCACATCCTCAACGAAGGCTTGCCCTACGACCGTTGCCAAGTGGGTGTGGTCACCGACATGCCCGCCACCGACGACGTGCTGATTCAGATGCACGACATCCAAACGCCCGACCAAATGCGCACCGTGGTTCGCACACAGGTCGACTTGGTACTGCCCACGGGAGCTGCGGTGCTCAATGCCGATGATGCCGCCGTGGCTGGCTTGGCCGAACTCAGCGATGGCGAAGTGATTTTTTACAGCGCAGACCTTGACAACCCCACACTGGTAGCGCATCGCCAACAAGGCGGCCGCGCGGTCTATTGCAAAGAAGGCCATGTGGCCTTAGCCCGCGGTGACCAAGAGACGCTCTTGTTCCATCTCGACCTCGAATTGATTGCACGCCTGCTCAAGAACGGCCTGCACATCACCACCCTTTTGGCTGCTGTGGCCTCGGCATGGGCACTGGATATTGCCCCACTGTTGATTCGCGCTGGCCTGAAAAATTTTGGGCAAAAGCCCCACCAAGTCGCCAAAGACGTTGCAAGGATGAATGGCTGATGGAAGTTTCCCGTATCCGCGCCCTGCGGGGCCCCAACCTCTGGTCCCGTCACACCTCCATCGAAGCCATGGTGCGCTGCGACAGTGACCTAGCCGATCTGAGCCTACATCCTGAGTTTGAAAGCCAGCTCCGGCATTTGTTTCCCGGCGTTGGCAGTCTGCGCACGACCAACCGCAAGGCCAAGCTCAGCATGGCCCATGCACTCGAAGCGGCCACACTGCACTTGCAAATCGAAGCCGGTTGCCCGGTCACCTTCAGCCGTACCACCGCCACACCTGAAGAAGGTTTGTTTCAAGTTGTGGTGGAGTACACCCAAGAAGAAGTGGGCTGCTTGGCCATGAAACTGGCCCGCGAACTCTGCATGGCCGCGCTCAACAACACGCCCTTTGATGTCGATGCAGCGATCGATCAGCTGCATGGTTTGGACGAAGACATTCGCTTGGGGCCATCGACTGGCTCCATCGTTGATGCGGCCTTGGCACGCGGCATTCCGTTTCGTCGCCTCACCGAAGGCAGCTTGGTGCAATTGGGTTGGGGCAGCAAACAGCGCCGCTTCCAAGCGGCCGAAATTGATGCCACCAGCGCCATAGCCGAATCTATTGCGCAAGACAAAGAACTCACCAAAAAACTGCTACACGCTGCGGGCGTGCCAGTGCCCTGGGGCCGTCCTGTCAAAAGTGCCGAAGACGCTTGGACAGCAGCCCAAGAAATTGGCCTGCCCGTGGTGGTCAAGCCCCGCGACGGCAACCAAGGCAAAGGGGTGGCGGTGAACATCACCACCCGCGAAGGCGTGATGGAGTCCTACACCACCGCCGCTTCATTCCGCAAAGAGGTCTTGGTGGAGCGTTTCTTGCCCGGCAGCGACTACCGCTTGCTGGTGGTCGGCAACAAACTGGTGGCCGCCGCGCGCCGCGAACCGCCGCTGGTGGTGGGCAATGGCAAAAACACCGTGCGCGAGTTGGTCGATTTGGTCAACGCCGACCCCCGCCGTGGCGAAGGCCACGCCACCTCGCTGACCAAAATTCGCTTTGATGACATTGCCTTAGCGCGCATGAAAGAGCAAGGCTACAACGCCGACTCTGTGCCCGCCAAAGGCGCGCGCGTGATCTTGCGCAACAACGCCAACCTGTCCACCGGTGGCACTGCCACCGATGTCACCGACGATGTACATCCCGAAGTCGCCCTGCGCGCCGTAGCCGCTGCCCAAATGGTGGGATTGGACATTTGCGGTGTCGACGTGGTCTGCGAATCGGTGTTGCGCCCCCTCGAAGAACAAAGCGGTGGCGTGGTCGAAGTCAACGCCGCGCCCGGTTTGCGCATGCACCTGAGCCCCTCGTTTGGCAAAGGACGCGATGTGGGCGAAGCCGTCATCTCCACCATGTTCCCCGATGGCGACGATGGCCGCATTCCCGTCATTGCCGTCACCGGCACCAATGGCAAAACCACCACCGTGCGCCTGACCTCGCACCTGCTGCGCGCACATGGTTTGCGCGTGGGCATGACCAACACAGACGGCGTGTATGTGAACGGCCGTCAAACCGACAGCGGTGACTGCAGTGGCCCGCGCAGCGCCCGCAATGTGCTCATGCATCCTGACGTCGACGCAGCCGTGCTCGAAACCGCCCGCGGCGGCATGCTGCGCGAAGGTTTGGCCTTTGACCGATGCCAAGTGGCTGTGGTGACCAACATTGGCATGGGTGATCACCTGGGGCTGAACTACATCTCCACCGTGGAAGACCTGGCCGTCTTAAAACGCGTGATCGTGCAAAACGTCGCCACCTCTGGCGTGGCCGTGCTCAACGCCACCGACCCCATCGTGGCCGCCATGGCGGGCAACTGCCCAGGTCAGGTGACCTTCTTTGGCTTGGACTCGCACCACCCCGTCATCGCCACCCACCGCGCCCAAGGCAAGCGCGTGCTGTTTGTCGAAGACGAACAAATCGTGGCCATGCAAGGCAACCACTCGGTGCGCATTCCTCTGTCAGAAATTCCTGTCACCCGCAGCGGTGCGATTGGCTTTCAGATTGAAAACGCCATGGCCTCCATCGCGGCGGCATGGGCTGTGGGCGTGCCTTGGCAAACCATCTGCACCGGTCTGGCCACCTTTGTCAGCGACAGCCATGCGGTACCCGGACGCTTCAACGTGTTCGACTACAAAGGCGCGACTGTGATCGCTGACTATGGCCACAACCCCGACGCCATCAAGGCGCTGGTGCAAGCCGTGACCAACCTGCCCGCCCAGCGCCGCAGCGTGGTGATCAGCGGCGCCGGTGACCGCCGCGACGATGACATCCGCGAGCAGACCCGCATCATTGGCGAGGTGTTTGACGACGTGGTGCTGTACCAAGACGCGTGTCAGCG
>CANFYL010000050.1 GCA_947451285.1 Comamonadaceae bacterium | reverse complement strand
GCTTGGACAAAACATCACTGAAAAGAATAAATATGCGGCTCATGCTTGCTATCATCGACCAAATCACTTGTTTTGTCCATGACAAAACAAGATGCCTTTTCGCATTGAAGGATATCAGTCATCGTGAGTCTTGGTCTAGAAACACCGTCCGTCGAATTGTCGATTGCTGCTGTTGAGCGCGACACCGGTTTAGGCAAAGACACGCTGCGCGTGTGGGAGCGGCGCTATGGGTTTCCAGTGCCTGGGCGTGATGCGAACGATGAACGCAGCTACCCGATGGCGCAAGTTGAGAAATTACGCGCCATCAAACGCTTGATGGACCACGGGCACCGACCCGGTCGTGTCGTGGGTATGACGCTGCAAGAGCTCCAACACATGAGTGACGCTTTGATGGGTACGCCAACCCCCATCGGCATGGGGCATGCTGCACGCAAAGCGGAGGTGGCGCACTATGTGACCTTGTTGCGCAGCCACGATACCGAAGGTTTGCGCCAACAACTCAAGCAGGCCTTGGCCAACCAAGGCCTGAAACAGTTCGTGACCCATGTGGTGGCACCTCTGACCGCTGCTGTGGGTGATGCTTGGATGCGGGGCGAGTTGCAGGTGTTTGAAGAGCACACCTACAGCACATGCATCTCGGCCTTGCTGCGCCAAGCCATTGATCACTTGACCGAAACCAGCACGCTGGCCACGCCGCGGGTGTTGTTGACCACTTTTCCACAAGAGGCCCACGGCTTGGGTTTGCTGATGGCCGAATCCATGCTGGCGCTACAAGGCGCACGCTCGGTGTCGTTGGGCACGCAAACACCGGTGGCTGACATATTCAAAGCAGTTCAAGCGCATGACATCCAAGTGGTCGCGCTGAGTTTCAGTGTCAGCATGAAACCCAAGCATGTGGTGGGTGGTTTGAGCGAATTGCGCCAGTTGTTGCCGGACTCTGTGGAAATTTGGGTGGGCGGACATAACCCAGCCTTGAAGCGGTGTGCACAAGCTGGACTGCTGGTGTTGCGCGGCTTAGACCAAATCACAGTTGAGGTGCACCGTTGGCGCAGCAAGCCCGCCGCCTAAAATTTCGTGCATGACGCCAACACCTGTTCAAGCTCCCCCGAAGTTTCTCGACAAACTTTCCGCACGTGCGCAAGCACCTGCCCGTGTGATGGCATTGAAGGCGCTCGGGCCGGTTGTGTTCACCAATGGTGTCTTCGATGTGCTGCATCGCGGCCATGCCACTTACTTGGCGCAAGCCCGTGATTTGGGTGCGAGCTTGGTGGTGGCGATCAACAGCGACACCTCAGCGCGTCGTCTGGGCAAAGGACCTGATCGCCCGCTCAATGCCGAGGCCGACCGTGCGGTCTTGATCGCGGCCCTCGAGTCGGTGAGCTTGGTGACTTGGTTTGACGAAGACACGCCGCTGGAGCTCATCTCTGAGTTGCGACCAGACATCTTGGTCAAAGGCGGTGACTACGACATGGCCAAGCTGGCCGAGACCGGCGTGGTCCAGGCCTACGGGGGGCGTGCCTTAGCGATTCCGTTTGTGGACGGCTACTCGACCACAGCCTTGGTGCACAAAATACGTCAAGGCGCTTGAATAAAAACAGCCGCCCACAAACGTTCGATCGCTGCGCGCTCTTCATGCAAAGAAGAGGCGTTGACTTGTGTGGGTCGCTCGTCCAAACGCGCCGTATGTTGCACCTTGCGCAGCACCCTGTAGGCGTTGGCCGCGGCTGTTCCCACACCATGGGGCAGCAAGCCCGCCTCTTCGGCGTGGTGCAGCAAAGTGATGTTGCCCAGGTTGGCGCTGAGGCAATTGTGGGTGACTGAATACGCCAGCACCAAATATTGCACCGCAAACTCCACATCGACCATACCGCCCGTGCTGTGCTTGACATCGAACATGCCGACTTTCACGGGACGCGCGGCACGAAGTTTCTGGCGCATGGCTTGGATTTCTTGCGCCAAGGCTGGCTGATCCCGCACGGCATGGATGACGCTCAGGCGCACCGACTCAAAACGCGCACGCATGTCGCAAGACCCCAAGCAACAGCGGGCGCGGGTCATGGCCTGGTGCTCCCACGTCCATGCTGTGTTGCTGCCACGCTGGTGTTGGTAGTTGGCGTAAGCATCAATGGTGGTCACCAACAGGCCTGAATTGCCATTGGGTCGCAAGGCGGTGTCAATCTCGTACAAATCGCCTTCCCCCGTCTTGACAGTCAACCAGTTGATGAGTTTGCGCACAAAGCCTGCGTAAATCTCACCCGCTTGTTCGTGGGGGTCTTCGTAAACAAACACAATGTCAAGGTCGCTGCCGTAGCCCAACTCTTTGCCGCCCAACTTGCCGTAACCCACGATGGCAATCAGCGGCACATCAAGGTGCCGTTGTGCGAAACGTTGCCACACCCAACGACAGGTGATCTTGAGCATGGTGTCGGCCAAAGCACTCAGGTCGTCGGCCACTTGCTCGACCGTCAGGCTGCCCTCGACATCGCGGGCCAAGGTACGAAATACCTCGCCGTGATGGGCGCGGCGCAGCAAATTGAGCAGCGACTCGTCGTCGTCTTGCGCCACATGGTGCAGCGCGGCCCGCCGTTGCTCTAACTCGGCCTCGAAGCCCTGCGGATCAAAGCGTTCATGCAGCAAGGCTTCGCTGGCCAGTTCGTCGATCACCCCGGGGTGTTGCATCAAATAGCGTGCAGGCCAGCGCGCCGCGCCTAACAGGCGCAGCAATTGCGCATGCACCCGTGGCCGCTCCATCAGCAAAGCCAAGTAACTTTCGCGTCGCAGCAAGGGCTCCATCCAGTCGCACCAGCGCACGGCGGCGTCTTCGCTGGCCAAGCCCTCATGCACCAAGCCTTGTGTGCGTTGCAGCAGTTTGAGCAAGCGCTGCCGGCCTTCTTCGCGAAGGGCGCGGACGCGCGGATGGTCAGGCCAGTCGGCTACGCGTTTGCGCAGGCGCTCACTCAACAACGGCAACAAACTCTCTAAGTCTGGGCAATCCGGCGAGCCTGATGGGTGCTTGCCAGGATAGGCGGAGTCGACGGTGGCCTTGCCCGACGTGTCTTGACCGAGCAAGCGGTCAAACTCGTTGGCCACCCGCTCGCGGTGATGAGCGAGTTGGGCTAAAAAAGTGCGCGCTCCGTCAAACCCCATGCTCTGCGCAAGCCAATGGAGGTCCACTGGATCGATTGGCAGCAGGTGTGTTTGCTGGTCGTCTAAGTATTGAATCCGGTGTTCGACTTGGCGCAAAAACACATAGGCCTTGGCCAGGTCTTGGGCGCTGCTGGCGGGCATCAGCTTCGCTTGGGTCAGACGCTGCAGGGCTTGCAGCGTGGGGCGGGTGCGCAATTCTGGAAACTGCCCACCGCGCACCACTTGCAGCAATTGCACGGTGAATTCAATTTCGCGAATGCCGCCACGCGAAAGCTTGACGTCGTTGGCCCGCTCTGGTCGTCCCACGCTGCGCTGCGCCGCGTGACTGCGAATCTGCTGGTGCAGACCACGCAAGGCATCGAACACGCTGTAGTCGAGGTAGCGGCGAAACACAAAAGGCAGCACGGTGTCGCGCAAATCCTGTGCCTTCGCTTGTGCATGCAAGGGAGCGACGACGCGGCTTTTGAGCCAAGCAAACCGCTCCCACTCTCGCCCTTGCACCAAGAAATACTCTTCCAAGGCGCTGAGTGAGACCACGCTGGGGCCCGAGTTGCCATTGGGACGCAATGCCAAGTCCATGCGAAATACAAAGCCATGCTCGGTGGTGTCCCCCATCAGGCTGTAAATCAGCTTGACCACTTTGGAAAAGTAGTCGTGGTTGCTGATGCGGCCACGCCCGTCGGGCAAGCCGCGGGTTTCGCCGTCTTGGTCGAACACATAAATCAGGTCGATGTCGCTCGAGACATTGAGTTCGCGCGCGCCAAGTTTGCCCATGCCAATCACCCATAACACGGCGCGCGCGCCCGTTGGCGACATGGGCGCGCCATACTGCGCATCCAGTTGCGAGCAGGCTTCTTGGTAGGCCGCATCCAAGGCCAGCTCGGCCAGCTCGGTCATGCCGCGCGTCACCACCGACAAGTCGGCCTGTTGGTCGCAGTCGAGCACTGCCAAGCGCTCCAGGGTCAATTGGCGCAGGATGCGCAAGGATTCGCCACACCCATGTTTGGCCCGCAGCGCCAGCCAGCAAGCGTGAAGGCTGGACATCTCGGGGGCGCCGCTGGGGAGCCACTGCAACTCAGCGGGGTAGCGACGACGAATGCGCTGCACAAACCGCGAATGGCTGCTGAGCGAGTGCTCAGAGGCGGGAGTGATAATTCCGTTCACGTTACTTTCACCATGAAACAGTTGCCCGATTTGTCACCAGCCCACGATAACCAGAACGTTGCCCGAAATGGCTGGCAGCGCCTGCTGGTTGCATTCGCTTGGGGGCTAATGGGTGTTTGCATGGTGGGGGTTTTGGCTTGGGCCGCAGTGCATGTTTTCATTGTGCCGCGAATCAACGACTACCGACACGTGTTGCAACAACAGGCCTCACGCGTCATTGGAACGCCGGTAGAGGTTGGCCACATTCAAGCCCAGGGCGGTTGGTGGGTGTTGGGTTTTGAAGTCAGCGAAGTGCTGCTGCTCGATGCCCAAGGACAAGAGGCCTTGCGTTTGCCTCGGGTGTTGGCTGCTTTGTCCCTGCGCTCGTTGTTGCAGGGCGGGTTTGAGCAACTCGCGATTGACCAACCCGAGCTCGACATACGCCGTGATGTCGATGGCAAGTTGTGGATCGCCGGACTCAGCAGCCCAGACGCGAGTGATGGGGCTGCGGCCGATTGGTTTTTTTCGCAGCGCGAGTTTGTGGTCACCCAAGGTGTGGTGCGCTGGCGCGATCAGCAGCGCCAAGGTGAGGACGCCCCTGCGCTGATCCTGCGAGATGTCGATCTGGTGGTGAAAAACCAGTGGTTGGCACACGAGGTGCGCATGGATGCCACGCCACCCACAGCCGTTGGCCAGCGCTTGGCACTGCGGGGCAAGTTTCATCACCCGACGTTGGCGCGGCCGGGCGACATAGGCGTGTGGAGCGGTGAGTTGTTTGCAGACATGCCCCATGTGGATGTGTCCGCGCTGCGCCGATGGCTTCCCATAGACAGCCAGGTGTCTATTCAGCAAGGACGTGGCGCATTGCGCCTGTGGACCGATGTGGTGCAGGGACAAGTCCGTGGCGTCACGGCCGATCTGGCCTTGCAGGAAGTGGACGTTCAACTGTCGGCCGCATTGCGGCCTTTGGGTCTGCGCCATGTCAGCGGCAGATTGGGTGTCAAGTGGTACGACAAGGGCGGCAAGCCAGCGGTCGAAGTCAACAGCCAAGACTTGGTGTTTGACACCTCAGAGGGCGAACACTGGCCTGGCGGCGCTTTGCGACTGGGCTGGCAAGGCGATGATTTTCAGGCGGGTACTTTCAGCGCGGACCAACTCGACTTAGACGCCCTCGCTCAAATCAGCCAACGACTGCCTTTGCCCGAGGCGTGGCGTAACAGTTTGGGCCGGATCAAACCCAGGGGTCAAATCAGCACCTTGCAGGGCACTTGGCAAACCCTTGGCGCTAACCGGGATAAAACCGAACTCACCTACACCATGCAAGGCGCAGTGCACGGGCTGCACTTGCAGCGCGACACCCAGGCAGACAGTGCGTTGGCCTTTGTGCCGGGCATCACGGGTGCCCATATTGACTTTGACCTGACGCAGCAAGGCGGTAAAGCACAGCTAAGCATCGCGCAAGGCAGCCTGACTTTGCCGCTGGGTTTGGACGATCCGCACTTATCCTTGGACCAAGCCTTGGTCAAGATGGCATGGCAGCGCAGTGGCGATGCTCTGGCCGTGCAGGTCAGCCAAGGCCAAGTGGCCAACGGCGATTTAGCCGGTGAGTTCAGTGGCAGCTGGAAAACCGCTGTAGGTGCGCAAGCTTGGCCAGGGGTGCTCGACTTGACCGCCTCTTTCAGCCGTGTCCAAGCGGCGCAAGTGTATCGCTACTTGCCCAGCGCGCTGCCTCAGGACGTGCGCAACTACGTGCGCGATGCTGTACAACAAGGGGAGGCCAGCAAAGCCAAATTGCGCATACGTGGCGACTTGAATCAGCTGCCCTTTAGCAACCCTGCGTCGGGTGAGTTGCGCATATCAACCCAAATAAACAACGGGCGTTTTGCCTATGTGCCGCAGGTCAAAAACAGTCGTCTTCCCGCCACAAACAATTGGCCCACGCTCACAGCCATCAACGGCGAGTTGGTGTTTGAGCGCAGTGGTTTGCAGTTCAAAGGAAGCACGCTCGTGGAAGGCGCTGAGCATGTGCCTTGGCAAAAAGTAGACGTTCGAATTGCCAACTTGGCCCGTAGCGAGGTTCAAGTCAGCGGCGAAGCACGTGGACCTTTGAGTGAGGTGCTGGATGTGGTGTCACACAGCGCTTTGAACGATTTGACAGCTGAGGCCTTGCAAGCCAGCCAGGCGAGTGGACTGGCCGATTTCAAGTTGTCGATGAAGTTTCCACTGGCGGCTTTGCAAAAAACCAAGGTCCAAGGCAGTGTCGGCTTTTTGGGCAACGAACTGCAAGTCATGCCTGGTACCCCTGTGCTGGCTGCTGTTAGGGGTCAGCTGCAATTCAGCGAACAGGGCTTCAAGCTCAAAGACCTCAAAGCACGCGCTTTGGGCGGCGAGGTACAGATCGATGGCGGCTTGGTCCTGACAACGCCAGCGCCAGAGTCGCCACTGCAGCTCAAAATCAAAGGACGCCTCAGCGCCGAAGGCTTGCGTCAAGCGCGTGAGTTGGGTTGGGTGACCCGCTTGGCCGCGCAAGCCAGCGGCAACACCAGTTACGACGTGGCGCTGGGCTTGCGCCGCGGACAACCCGAGCTGTTGATCAGCAGTGACTTGCGAGGCTTGGCCCTGAGCTTGCCCGCGCCTTTGAACAAAACTGCGGCCACCACTTTGCCCTTGCGCGTCAGCACCCAGCTCACGCGGGAGTCGTTGCTGCCCAAGAGTCGAGTCTTGCAAGACCAACTCACGGTGAATCTCGGCCGTGTGTTGGCCATGAGCTATCTGCGTGATCTCAGTGGCCAGCAGCCCCGCGTGGTGCACGGGGGCATTGCAGTGGGGCAGGCGGTCAACGACAACGTCCCACTGCGCGACAAAGGTGTGGGCTTAAATTTGCAGTTGCCTGCGCTTGATGCAGACGCGTGGAGCGAGGTGGTGGGCGATGTCTCCGCTGCGCCCTTGCGCGAGGCGTTGCGTTCGCCGTCGTCCCTCAAGCCCGTGGCCATTTCGAGTGATCCAGCTGCTGCCCAAGACTACCTGCCCACTTTTTTGGCATTACGTACCGACCAGCTGATGGTGACAGAGCGGGTGATCCACAACGTGCTGGCCGGTGGCACTCGACAGGGCGATATGTGGCGCTTGAACATCCACGCCGACGAACTCAATGGGGCTGCCGAAGTACGACCCGCCAGTGGCAACACGCCAGCGCAATTGGTGGCGCGCTTGACCTATTTGAATATTCCCCCCAGCTTGGTCAGCGATGTCGAACGTATGCTCAGTGAGCAGCCCAGCAGCATCCCAGCGCTTGACATCGTGGTTGACGAAATGACCTTGCGGAACAAAAAACTGGGACGTTTAGAAATTCAAGCCATCAATCGCACGGCCAGCAATGGGTCGCGCGAATGGCGACTGAACAAATTCAACCTCAGCATGCCCGAGGCCAGTTTTACTGCCCACGGCAACTGGGCTGCCGATGGGCCGAGCTTGCGCCGCACCCAGCTCAACTTCGTGCTCGACCTCAACGACAGCGGGCAATTGCTGACGCGTTTGGGAACGCCAGACGCCATTCGCGCGGGCAAAGGTCGATTGGAGGGGCAGGTGTCGTGGTTGGGCTCGCCCATCACGCTGGACTACCCGAGCATGTCTGGCAAGCTCAATTTATCGATCGAAAAAGGACAATTCCTCAAAACCGAACCCGGCGCTGCGCGTTTGCTGGGCGTCCTCAATTTACAGGCTTTACCGCGCCGCTTGGCCCTGGATTTCAGTGACATCTTCAGCGATGGGTTTGCCTTTGACTTTGTGCGTGGTGACATTCGCATTGACCAAGGCGTGGCCTTTACCAACAACTTGCAAATGAAGGGCGTTGTGGCTGGGGCGTTGATCGAAGGGCGGGCCGACTTGGCGCGCGAGACCCAAGACCTCAAGGTGGTGGTGGTGCCCGAGATCAACGCTGGCACTTACTCGCTCTACATGGCCACCATCAACCCCTTGGTGGGGCTGACGTCTTACTTGGCGCAATTGGTATTGGCCAAGCCACTGGTGCGTGCCAACACCAGCGAGTTTCATGTGGATGGCACCTGGGTCAATCCCAGGGTGACCAAGGTCGAGTGATGCGTTGGCCATTGGGCACGTTGCCGCGCCGCTGGGCGTTGTGGAGTTTGTTGGTGTTGCTGGTGCTGGCCATGCTGAGCACCTTGGTGTGGTTGGCGGGTCGCTATGAGGTCAGCCAAGTGCAAAGCCGCATTGAGCGCGATGCCGCCGATGCGGTGAGCGATATCCGCGTGGCCCTGCTGCGCAATGTTCAAACCTTGCAAACCCTTCAGTTTGTGGACCCCAGTCAACAGACTTGGCCAAAGGCCGCGGCCGCGTTGTTGCGCGATCACCGGGAATGGCTGCGGTTGGAGTGGCGCGATGTAGACCTGAGCGTGATTGCTGCGGTCGATACCCCTTTCCGCGCCCCGGTGTTTGCGGTGTTTGGCCGTTCCGCGCGTCAGCCCGAGGTGGTGCAAGCCTGTGCTGTGGCGCGTCGTCAAAGCGGACCCGGCTATGGGGTGAGCAACTACGTGCCACAAAAAGATGGCTTGGGTCTCGAAATCATGGATGTCTGCTTGCCGGTGTTGGTAGAAGGCCAAATCACTGGCTACACCGTGGCGAGTTACGCCTTGAGCGAAGTGCTGGCGAGCATGGTGGGACCTCAGCTCACCCGCAGCCAAGAGGTGTCCTTCACCGAGTCAGACGGCACGCGCTTGGCAAAATTTGGTATGCCCAGGCGTGGCACGCGGGTGTTCACGGCCCAGCAATTGCTGGACTTGCCCGGCCACGCCATGGTGCTGCGCATGGACAGTTGGCGTGCCGCGCCCGACGTGTTTCCCAATGTGTTGACTGCCTTGGTCACGGCCATGGCGATTGCCCTGGTAACCGTGCTGATCATGCTGGGGCGAGACATGCGCCGCCGCCAGCGCGTCGAGTCGGACTTGGCCGACGCCTTGGCATTTCGCAAAGCCATGGAGGACTCCTTGGTCACGGGCTTGCGTGCACGTGACACACAGGGACGTATCACCTATGTGAATCCCGCGTTTTGTGAAATGGTGGGTTTTTCAGCCAAAGAGTTGCTGGGTCATGGCATCCCAGCGCCCTATTGGCCGCCTGAGATGATTGACGAATACGGTCAACGCCAAGCCCTGCGTTTGGCGGGCAACGCACCCCCCCGTGAAGGGGTCGAGTCGGTCTTCATGCACAAAAACGGGCAACACATGGCGGTGATGATTTTTGAGGCGCCGCTCATCAATGCACAAGGTCAACAAACGGGCTGGATGAGCGCGGTGCTCAACATCAGCGAGCAACGCCGCGTCGAAGAAATGTCGCGTGCCAGTCAAGAGCGATTGCAGGCCACCGCGCGCTTGGCCATGGTGGGCGAGATGGCTTCTTTGCTCAGCCATGAACTCAACCAACCGCTGGCCGCGATCTCCAGTTATGCCACGGGCAGCATGAACTTGTTGCAAGACTTGTCGACACAAGACCCGTTCCTAGCTGGCATGCTGAGTGACGCCATTGTGCGTATTGGCCAGCAAGCCGAACGTGCCGGCAAGGTGATCAAGAGCGTGCATGACTTTGTGCGCCGTCGAGACCAAGCGCGCGAAGCCGTCTTACCGCGTACTTTGTTTGACAATGTGATGCCCTTGATCACCTTGCAAGCCCGCAAGTTGGGCGTTCGCGTGGTGCTGCGCTGTGCAGACGATTTGCCAGCGGTGCTGTGCGACAAAACCATGGTTGAGCAAGTGCTGCTGAATTTGGCCCGCAATGCCATGCAAACCATGACCGAAGACACCCACGACAAGGTGCTGACCTTGGGTGCGCGCGCCGCAGCTTCTAATGCCATCAGCCGCTGGATGGAGTTCTCGGTCACCGACGTGGGCCAAGGCATTGCCCCGGACGTGGCAGAAAAGCTTTTCACGCCATTTTTCACCACCAAGGTCGAGGGCATGGGACTGGGCTTGAGCCTGTGCCGCACCGTGGTGGAGCAACATGGTGGCTTGTTGAGCCATTGTGACAACATGCCACGCGGCACGGTGTTTAGCTTCACTTTGCCACAAGCTTGATTTACAGGGAACGCGCATGCAACCGACCGAAGACGCACTGGTATT
The DNA here is from genome assembly GCA_947451285.1 of Comamonadaceae bacterium. GTDB lineage: Bacteria > Pseudomonadota > Gammaproteobacteria > Burkholderiales > Burkholderiaceae_C > Limnohabitans. Next base: position 3,179 of record CANFYL010000050.1, on the reverse strand, counting down.
CATCGTGGACGACGACGCGGGCGTTCGCGAAGCTTTGGCTTGGCTGTTGCGCTCACGCCGGCTGCCCAGCGAGACCTTTGCCAGTGCCGATGCCTTTGCGGAGTTGTTGCAGGCATCCTGTCAGCCGGTGTGGTCGCCCAGTCAGCCCGGGTGTTTGCTGCTGGACGTGCGCATGCCGGGCATGAGTGGTTTGGCGTTGTTTGAGCTGTTGATTGCACGCAATTTGCTTGACGTGTTGCCGGTGATTTTTCTCACCGGTCATGCCGATGTGCCAACCGCTGTGGATGCGGTCAAGCGTGGTGCGTTTGATTTTTGCGAAAAACCGTTCTCGGACAATGCCTTGGTCGACCGGATTGTGCAGGCCTTGTTGCGCTCCGCCCAAACTTTGCAGGCGCAACGTGCCAAACGGTCTTTGCAGCAAAGCTTGGCCGATTTGACCGAACGCGAGCGCGATGTGATGCGCTTGGTGGTGGAGGGCTTGCCCAACAAATTGATCGCCGATCAGCTCGACATCAGCGTGCGCACCGTGGAGGTTCACCGCGCCCGGGTGTTTGACAAGATGCAGGTTAAATCTGCGGTCGAGCTCGCCAACTTGCTGCGCAGCGAATGACGGTCTCAGTGCTTGCTGCCATGCTCGGTGGGTTCGTCCAGGGTGGGTGCTTGCTGGTTTGCGGTTTGGTGCGCCGCCTCGGCTTCAGCGCGCCCTGAGAACATGGTCCACCACACGATCAACACCAAAATGCAGCCCGCACCCAAGGCTTCGAGCAAAATCAACAGCATGAGACAACTCCTGTGGTGTGTGACGTCGGCGCTGATTGTAGGAAGCTTGGTGGCCTGCGGCACAGGTCCTCGTTTGCCCCTGCCGACAGACGACGCGCCTCGACCCATGCCCAGCGTGCCCGCCGCGCCTGTGCGACCCTTGGTCGAGGCACCACGTGCCAGCGGCGCCTTGGCTGGACAGCCGGGCACGCCTAGCCCGCAGCAGTCGTTTCGCAGCCGCTGGACCCCGGTGTCATGGAACGACTTGCCCGGATGGCAAGACGACAGCTTGCACGATGCGTGGAATGCTTGGCTGCAAAACTGCGAACGACCAGGGCCCTTGTTGGGGCCCCTCTGTCCCGATGTGCGCCAACTCGTGTTGGCCAGTGACGACGACCGCCGTCTGTGGATGATGGCGCATTTGCAGCCCTTCCGTGTGGAGGCGCTTGACGGAACAGCGGATGGCTTGCTCACCAGCTACTACGAACCCATGCTGGAGGCGTCCGCGCAACGCCGCGCCGGTTTTGAGGTGCCGTTGTATGCGCCGCCTGATGGCTTGGCGGAGCTGCGTCGTTCGGGGCGCACATGGTTCACCCGCCAAGAGATTGACACCCACGGACCCGCACAAGAGGCGTTGCGTGGTCGTGAGGTGGCCTGGTTGGCCGACCCGATTGACGCGCTGGTGCTGCACATCCAAGGCTCAGGCCGCGTGCGCATCACCGATGCGCAAGGTCAGGTCAGCTTGGTGCGCTTGGCGTTTGCGGGTTCAAACGAACAGCCCTACCAAAGCGTGGGCCGCTGGCTGCTCGACCGAGGATTGATTCGCGACGCCTCATGGCCTGGCATCAAGGCCTGGATCAGCAGCACACAAATCAGCAACCCGCGCTTGGTGCAAGAGATGTTGTGGAGCAATCCGCGCTATGTGTTCTTCCGACCTGAACAGCGCGCTGCGGTCGATGCCGATTTGGGGCCACGTGGTGCCCAAGGCGTGCCACTCACTGCGGGGCGATCCATCGCCGTGGACAAAGACTCAGTGCCTTATGCCACGCCTTTGTGGTTGGCCTCCAGCGGGCCAACGCTTCAATTGCAGCGCCTGGTGTTTGCGCAAGACACAGGCAGCGCCATCGTCGGTGCTGTGCGCGCCGACTACTTTGCAGGCACGGGCGTACAGGCCGGCGAGTTGGCCGGCCGCGTGAAACAAAACCTGCGCTTGTGGGTGCTTTGGCCGAGGTAAGCATGGGCATCAAACAGTTCAACGGCGAGTGGGTGTCCCAAGAAGATCGGGTGATGTTTCGCTTCAATACCCACGAAAACCAAGAATTCAGTTTTTGGTTGACCCGTCGCATGGTGCAAGCCTTGCTGCAAGGCACCCAGCAACTGAGTGTGCACAATCTTGAAAAAACCCATGCACCGCATGTAGCGCAGGCAGTCCAAGCCTTTCAACAGCAAGCGGTGGCACAGCAAGTGAAATTTCGCGACGGTTATGAATCTGCGGCAGAAAAACCGCTGGGTGAACAACCGCTGTTGGTGGTGGGCTTGGGCATGAACCAGGACGGCGAACAAACCCACATTGAATTTGAGCTCGTCACTGGGCAAAGGGTGAACTTGAACCTGCCTCAGACCGTGTTGCAACTTTTGGTGATCCTGCTCAACAAGCTGCAAGACAACGCGTCTTGGGGCGTGGGTTTGGCTGCCGCCGATGCCAGCATTGCGCCGCCCGCCGCCACCCCACCCCCGCAGGTGCATTGAGCACAGAATATTTGACGGACAAACCGCAATACAGGCATGACCGTTTCGTCAAACGGCCCGTGTGACGGGTCTACACTTTGTGCTCACCCCGTGAAACACAGGAGCCCGCGATGAACGCACCTTTGCCCGAGCACATTCGCCGCGCACTCGACACCGTCACCTTGGACGACAAGTACAGCCTCGACGCAGGCCGTGCCTTCATGAGCGGCGTGCAAGCCCTGGTCAAGCTGCCCATGCTGCAACGCCAGCGCGATGCCCTGCAAGGCAAAAACACCGCCGGCTTCATCAGCGGTTACCGGGGTTCTCCCTTGGGCGGCTATGACCAAGCCTTGTGGAAGGCCAAGTCGTATTTGCAGGCGCAGCACATCGTGTTTCAGCCGGGTGTGAACGAAGAGTTGGCCGCCACCGCCTTGTGGGGGACTCAGCAACTGGGCTTTGCGCCTGCGGGCAGCAACAAGTTCGACGGCGTGTTTGGCATTTGGTACGGCAAGGGCCCCGGCGTGGACCGCTGCTCGGATGTGTTCAAGCACGCCAACATGGCGGGCACCACACCTTGGGGCGGTGTGCTGGCGGTGGCGGGCGACGACCATGTGGCCAAAAGCTCCACCGCGGCGCACCAGAGCGACCACATCTTCAAAGCCTGTGGTACGCCGGTGTTCTTTCCGTCCAGC
>CANFYL010000049.1 GCA_947451285.1 Comamonadaceae bacterium | reverse complement strand
GCCAAAGTCACAGGCGGAGAGTTTTTTAAAGCCACCAATGCCGAGGATTTGAAAATGATTTATCAAAAATTATCTTCGCGTTTCTCCCTCGAAAAACGCGAGACTGAAATCACTGCATTGTTTGTGCTCGGCGCAGTGGTCTTGGTGGTGCTATCTGTCTTGTTGTCTTTGGTTTGGTTTCGTCAACCCCTGGTCACCCCAAAAGTTTCAGCCCCGGGGCAGGGCGCAGCCTGACATGAGAAGTTCATGACACGCTGCGAATTGGGTAAAGGGCCTGATAGGCGCGCCTAGGCAAGAATAAAAATTCAATCCAGTTTGATTTGCGCGGACTTGATCAACTTGGCCCATTCATTCAAGTCCTCGCTGATTTGAGTCGCAAACTCTTCGGGTGTGTTGGCCACCGGCTCCATGGCGTCCGCGGTGATACGCGCTTGAAAATCAGGACGCTTGATGATCGAGGCCACATCGTCGTGAATTTTCTTGACCAACTCTTTGGGCATGCCCGCTGGACCCATGAAGCCATACCAAGCGTCAATTCGAAAGCCAGGCAAGGTTTCTGCAATGGCAGGCACCTGTGGCATCGCCTTGGAGCGTTTCGCACTGGTCACGGCCAAGGCCTTGAGCTTGCCACTTTTGGTGAGTTGAATCGAGGCTGTGATACCGCCAAAGATCAAGGGAACATGGCCTGCCATCACATCGTTCACGCCCTGGCCAAACCCTTTGTAGGGTACGTGAGTGATGTTCACGTCCGCCATGTGTTTGACGGTTTCCATCGAAAGGTGCTGCTGTCCACCTGCTCCTGAAGAAGCATAGGTGATCTTGCCGGGTTGCTGCTTGGCCATGGCAATCAAGGTCTTGATGTCGTTGGCAGGAAAGCTTGGATTGGCCAACAGGACAAACGGACCACTTGCGGCATTGATGATGGGCGTGAGGTCTTTGGTCGCGTTGTAGGGGATGCTGCTGAACAAATTAGGCGCAATGGTGATGGTTGCATCAGCGGCAAACAACAAGGTGTAACCATCGGGCGCAGACTTGGCAACAAAGTCGGTGCCAATCATGCCGCTGGCACCGGTTTTGTTTTCCACCAATACCGATTGCTTCCACAGATTGCTTAACTCTTGCGACAAAATTCGACCGTAGATATCTGGCGTGCCCCCAGGTGGAAAGGTCACGATGACTTTGACGGGTTTGTTTGGATAGGCTTGTGCCCATGTTGAAAATGGGCTGAGCACCGAGGCACTCAACCCCACAAAGGCAAGACGCAAGAGTTGACGCTGGATCATCATCGTAAAAACCTTTCGGGAATGTGTGCACTTAGTTCCATGTTTGTTGGTGGTAAGTCTAAACACAAAGTAGGTCTGTCACTGAGTACGCATAGACATCAAGCCCACAAAAGCTTGTGCTGCCATTGACAATTGTTTCTTGTCACGCATGGCCAGATAGAGACGACGGCGGACCCACTCGCCCTCGATGCTTTGAATCGTCAAGCCCAAAGCGGGTGCCAGCGGCAAGGCTGAGAGGTGGGGCAAGATGGCCACGCCAACCCCTGCTGCCACCATCTTGCACATCGTGTCAAAACCTCTGACTTGAACGCGCAATCTTGCTGCTTGCCCGCTCAGCGAAGCCTGTCCATTGATTTGACGCATCAGCGAGGTCGACATATTCATGCCCACCAATTCATGCTGCAAGATGTCTTGCAAGCGAACAGGCTGATCTGTGCAAAGGGGATGGCCTGTGGGCGTGATCAACACCAACTCGTCTTCTTCGCACAACAAAGTTTGCAGTCCTTCTGAGGGTGTGTTCTCGGCAATCACGCCTAGCTCAGCGCCGCCACTGACAACGGTCTTCACCGCCTCATGGCTCAAGACGTCTTCGAGCTCCATGCGTATGAGGGGGTGGTGCTTGGACATCAACGACATCATGTGCGGTAAAAAATTAGCAAAGGCCGATGGATTGGCCCAAATGCGTAAATGTCCATGCGTGCCCAAATGAAAGTCTGCCATTGCATGCGACAGCAGGGCCAGGCGTCCCACCAACTCGACCGAGTGCCGGTACATGGCTTCACCTGCTGCACTTGGCACAACCCCTTTTTTGCCTCGAATCAATAGGGCTTGGCCCACATGAGTCTCCAACTCTGAAATACGCTTGCTCGCGGCGGCCAATGAAATACCAAATTCTTTGGCGCCATGTGTCAGGCTGCCTAGGTCGACCACGCTGACAAACAAGCGCAGGCTGATCAGGTCAAAGCGATTCAAATTCAACAGGCGTTCCGGCATTGCTGCTTCATCCTTAATGATTTGTTGAGGATGGGTCAATTAATTTCGAATTATTCCATTTTGTTTTCTTATTTTCGAAGGGTATAAACACCCATCCCATTCATTGACGGAAGAACCCATGACCGCCATTCGCCTGCAAGTTAACGGAAAAAAACGACAATTCGACGCCGATCCAGATATTCCATTGCTCTACGCGTTGCGTGACCAGCTGGGTTTGCAAGGGCCTAAGTTTGGTTGTGGCCTCGGTCAATGCGGTGCTTGCACAGTGATGGTCGATGGCAAAGCGGTGCGCTCTTGTGTGACGCCGGCTCAATCGGTGCAATCGAACGCTATTACCACCCTTGAGGGCTTGGGTTCGTCCACCAAGCCCAGTCGGCTTCAGCAGGCGTTCATCGACACGCAGGCCGTTCAATGCGGCTACTGCATCAATGGCATGTTGATGTCGGCCCAGGCCTTGATCAACAAAACGCCTAAGCCCAGCGAAAAACAAGTCAACGATGCATTGGCTGGTCACCTGTGCCGCTGCGGCACGCATCAGCGCATCGTCCAAGCCATCATGAAATCTGTTGCCTGATCGGCCCGAGCAAGAGAGTACCTTATGAAAACCATCCATCGCCGTCAATTTTTACAAACTGCAGGCACCGGCCTGTTGTTGGTTAACTTCCAGTTCTCTGAGTTGGCTTATGCCGCTTCCCCTTCACCTGCTCCCGCCAAGAGCACGGCCAAAGATGCGCTCGATACCTGGTTGAGCATTGATGCCTCTAATCAGGTGACTGTTTATGTCGGTAAGGTGGATTTGGGCACCGGCACCAAAACTGCCTTGAGCCAGATCGCCGCGGAAGAGTTGTCCATTCCGTTCGAGAAAGTCACCATGGTGATGGGGGATACCGCCACCACGCCAGACCAGTGGCTCACAGGGGCTGCAATCACCATACAACAAGGCGGCTCGGAATTGCGCATTGCTGCGGCAAGCGCGCGCGCAGCTCTGTTGGAGCGCGCTGCGCAAAAGTGGCAAGTGCCAGCAAGCAGCTTGAAAATTCAAGACGGTGTCGTGACAGACACCACCAACCCAGCCAGAAAGGCCAGCTTCGCTGAGCTGATTGGTGAAGGGTTTCAAATCAAGGTTGAACCCAAAGCTGCCCTCAAACCCCATACCGACTACACCTTGGTAGGGCGCTCGATTCCACGTGTAGACATACCAGCGAAAGTGTCTGGCGAACACCCCTATGTGCATGACTTCAAGTTGCCGGGCATGTTGCACGCACGGGTGGTTCGTTCCGCGCAAATTGGAGCCAAGATCGCTTCGGTGGATGACCGTCAAGCACGCAAAGTCAAAGGCTATGTGGCCACCGTGCGCCAAGGCGAATTTCTTGCGGTGGTCTGCGACAACGAATGGTCAGCGGTGAAGGCGGCACGTGCAATTCGTACCCAATGGACACCAGGCCCCGATCTCCCTGCCAAAGAGCAACTCGATGCCCTGTGGCGACAAATGCCGCTGGCCAAGGAAGAGGCGACACAAAAAGTGGGGCAAGTCGATACAGCTTTTTCGGCCAATGCCAAACGCGTCAAAGCCAGCTACCACTTTGCGGTACAAACCCACGCGTCGATTGGCCCCTCATGCGCTGTGGCTCAATACGAAAATGGCCAACTGGTGGTGTGGTCTGCTTCACAAGCCACCCACTCGATGCAGCATGAGCTGTCGGCGATCACGCGCTTGCCCAAAGAAAAAATCCGTTTGATTTACCTCGACGGCTCAGGTTGCTACGGACGCAACGGACATGAAGATGCCACTGCCGATGCGGCCTTGATTGCCATCGAACTCGGGCGACCCGTGCGTGTGCAGTGGATGCGCCAAGATGAAACTGCATTGGCGCCCAAAAGCCCACCGCGTTCCATGGACATGGAAGCCGCGCTCGATGCCAACGGCAACATCCAAGGCTGGAAGGGTGATTTCTACATTGCCCTCAACCACATTCAGGCCTTCAAGCCCTTGGACTTTCCCTTGCTGGCTGCCACCGAGACAGGCGTTCCACGTCCAGGCAATTGGGTCGGATTTTTGTTTCAAAACGCAGGCGCACCTTACGCTGTGCCCAACATCCAAGTCACCACCAAACATGTGGCGCAAACCTTTTTGCGTGCTTCTCACCTACGCAGCCCGGGCCGTATCGAAAACTCATTTGCCAATGAGTCTTTCATGGACGAGGTGGCCTATGCAGCTGGCGCCGATGCCGCTGAATTTCGACTGCGCCATTTACAAGATGCCCGTGGTAAGGAAGTCATTGAGGCCGCCCTCAAAGCCGCCCAATGGCAAGCTCGCCCCTCAGCTGTCGTCAAACCCAATGCACGCTTAGCGCGTGGTCGCGGCATTGCCTATGTGCGCTACAACAACGCCATCACTTATGTGGCCACAGTGGCCGAAGTTGAGGTTGACCGCAAGACGGGACAAGTGAGGGTGCTACGTTTGGTGGTGGCACACGACTGCGGTCAAATGATCAACCCCGATGGTGTGCTCAACCAAATTCAAGGTGGCGCGATACAAACCGTTAGCCGCACCTTGATGGAAGACGTGCGTTGGCATGGCAGTCAAATTGACAGTGTTGATTGGGCCAGCTATCCCATCTTGCGCTTTGGTGATGTACCCAAGGTAGAGGCCGTGCTGATTGACCGACCCGGCCAACCCACTTGGGGCGCGGGAGAACAAACGCCCACAACCATTCCAGCCGCAATTGCCAATGCCATTTTCGACGCCACAGGCGCACGCTTGCGTCAAATACCGTTTACCCCAGACCGGGTGAACCTTGCACTGCAGGCTGCAGGAACTTCTCTGGCTTGAAGAAAAGCCAATCAGGCGCGGGAGCGCAGTGCTAAAACCTGAACGAATAGCTCAGCATCAAAGGCTGCACCATGCCGTTGATTTGGCGTATGCCAAATCCTGCTCCCGCACTCCAAGACTTTGATCCTGTGGTCAAGAGAATGCTTTGAGCGTTTTGATCGATCAGCAATTCATAGCGCTGATCAGCCATCGGCCAATTTGACCAACCGGCACCGAGATAGTGAACAGCTTGCGTATCTATGCCTTCAACGTAGTAAATGGGCTTGAGAAATTTGCTTGAATCAAACCTGGCAGTGACGTTCCAGATTTTTGGAATTCGGTAACTGCTGGACTGGTTGCCATATTCTCCTATTTGCAAAGATCCACTGGAGTTTTTGACAAGCCCGTTCTTGTCACTCACCAAATTCCAATTGGTATTGATAAAAGCCTGTGAGACGGTGTCTACACGTCCCCAGATCATGGGAGCATCCACATCAATCGTGAGGGCAAGTGCCTCCGGCTTGTAATGCCAAGTGATGCCGATCCAGTTTGCGCTTGCACTGCCGTGGGCTTGCAGACCCAATAGATAAGGATCCAAAGAGGTTTTGCGTTGCTGCGCTTTCAAATAGACAGAGCCAGCGCTTGAAGACACAGAGCCATGAATACTTTGTATGTTGGCTTGGTTGAGGCTTGCATGGTTCACCTCGATGTTGCCCCAGGAATTTTTTGAGAACACAACATCGCATCCAAGACCTGCTCCAGATCCACGAATTTTGAAAAATTCGTAGTCCAAAGGAATCGATGAGTCGCCCTTGGGTGTGTAGCCTGCATCGCCGAATTCGCGCCAAAAATCAAACGTCGTCTGCGTTGTTTTGATAGCGCCTAGATGGGTGTTGTGCAAAAAAAAATCGCATCGACCATATCTAACGCCAGCGCGATGACTTGAATACCAAGACACTCTTGGGCGATAGTCGCCGTTGTCAACGTAATCGGCAGGACCTTCAGCGCTCAGTGCACTGTGGAGGTGGACGGGCGCTGAACTGATTTTGCTCTTGGATGAAGCAAATGCAATGATTGACTTGTCAGTGTCGAGCTCTTTCGTTTTTCCCGTGATGGGAAACATATGGAAAAAACATGCTGAACAAACCATCAGCCCTAATTTATTCACCACATCAATTTAGAGCAAATATTTTTCCATCTAAATACAGCAAGCCGTTCTTGATTTCGCCAACTTGTGTTGTGCCGTTCATGACAATGCCATTCACTGAAGATGATGAGGTGGACTTGGTCAATGTGGTGACATAGCTTGAGTTAAGCGTGGTGATTTTCACACCATCAGACAAGCCATTGTTGACAGATTCGACCACCAACCAATCCGTCATGTTGTAAGGGTTGACCCAATATGTGGTGGTATTGATCGCATAGGTATTGGCGGTGTTGTTTGGAACGATTGTTAAGACGTCATAGGTGCCGGTATAGAGTTTGATGGTCGGCTTACCTGCGGTGTAGTTGACTCTGTCAATGCGCATGTCTAATTTGACCAAGCTCGATGTCCCACTGTTGCCCATGTCAAGCACAAATTGCATATAGCCTGTAGCGAAGTTCGTACTCGAGTAGGCTTTGGAAAAGTCTACGTTTGTGTAGTCTGGATTTAAGGTGGCGTTGACCGAATAACTCTTCCCATTTTTGACAGCTAATTTCGCTGTAAAGCTTATGTCTTCTATAGGGGGGTTATCTTTGATGCCAAATTTCTTCTCTTTAGACAGAGCCGTCCACACAGATTGTTCTGGCACGACAAAATTGGCCGTTAAATCCCCTGACACGACATCGCCATTGTCCGTTGTGAAGGACAATTTTCCTGTGATCTTTTTAGGCATACCTGCCAGAGGAGTTGCGCTGGTATCAATTTGAATGGTGCAAGGCCAGGTGGAGCAGTTTTGGTAGACATTGCCATTTCTGAGCTCTAACGCAGCCAAACCATTGGTCAGTGTCAAGGTGCCCTCAGCACTGCTTAAATAGGCTGGGAAAGTCACAGTGGCTTGGCTGATGGTGACACCACCCGACATCAAGGTCGTTTGATCCAAATTGAAGCTAGCTATCAAATTCACAGTGGCTGGGTTTCCACCCGAAACTGGATGCGGAATCGTGCCAGAGAAATTCACCGAAAAAGTATTTGCATCTGACGGCGTGAAAGTCATCGTGCCAGACACAGTCTTGGAATTGACAGTGCCTTTGTAGGTGTAATTGTTGGCAGAACCAGAGAGCGTGATGGACCCCCCGTCTAGATAAACCGCGCCTGTCGTACAAGTCACAGAAACAGAGCTTTGATTGAATTGACATTGCCCGTCAATCAAACCCAAGGCCCTGTTCAACGTTTCCATGGATGGGATGACTTTGTTTTGATAGCTCAAATTGAAACTGTCGAGCTCTGTCTGAATCGTGGTTTGGCTGAGATCCAAAGCGGCTTTCAAACTGGTGGCATAAGCGATGGCACTTTGACCGGCCGTCGTGGATGGGGTGCTTGTTGCCGCGCCCATATTCAACCAAAAACCATCGCTCATCTTCAGTGCACTGGTGAATGCGAGGTAGTTTTTACTCTTGATGTAGTCAGCCAGTGCAGTGCTGCTTTGCGCATCCAAGGATGGCGCATAAAACTTCCAGCTTGAAGTCGACGGATCCCACGCCCAAGCAGAAGTCATCGACAAATTGGCAGCAGTCAAAGAGGTGCTCAATGAAGTATTGAGGTCTGCTGGGGTTTTTGCATCGGCACTCGCCACTAAATTCCAGCCATTCTTGAGATCAGAGGCCGATAAGTAAGAGCCATTTTGTGAAATCCCAGTGAATGACACCACGGTGGCGACATTGGCATTGACCCAAAACCCTTCTTTGCTGTTGATGGTGGACAAGACCTCATAACCTTTGCTAGCAGCATAGGTTTTCAATGCAGATTCACTCAAGCTGGGTGCATAAAAAGCCCATGTGCCGCTGGTCGAATTCCATTTCCAAACAGAAACATATTTGGTGTTGTCGCCAAAGATAGCTGACGCGCTGATGGCTTGATCCGTGCCGTTACCGATCAAGTTCCAGCCGCTTGTCAAAGAGGTGGCAGCATGAGATGGCGCAGCATGTGCAGCCAGTGTGAACAACGTCGCAGAAATCAATCGCTTAATCATCTTGGTACCTTATGAATCTATCCAACGCTCAAACTGACCCGCTTAAACGGACGTTTTTAATTTTAACAACTTTATTTTTTATCTTATTCAATAGCCGTTGACTTCATGTGCGTCTGAATATTTCACGCAGGCTTTCCAAAAGAGGTGTGTTCAAGAAATTTTCAGGCTTTTGTCCGTTTTAGCGTTCGGCGTGGGCAGATTCATTCTGGCTTGATGTCGTGGGCGGCAATGATGTTTTTCCAACGCGCTAAATCGGTTTGCACCAGCGCGGCGAGCTCTTCAGGGGTGGAGGCTTGAAGCTCAATGCCACTTTGCTCTAACTTGGCTCTCATGCTGGGGGCCTCCACCACTTTGCGCAGAGCGCTGTTGAGGGCGCTGACCACAGGGGCTGGAACAGATTTGGCGACAAACACAGCACTCCAGTTGTTGAGTTCCACGCCTTTGTAGCCCATCTCTTCAAAGGTTTTGACCTCGGGCAGCAAGGGGTGACGTTTGGTGGCGCCAATGCCCAAGGGTTTGAGGTTGCCAGCTTTGATGTGCGAGATGACACCTGAGATGTCGCCAAAAAAGCCATCCACATGGCCGCCCATCACGTCGGTGATGGCGGGTGCGGCTCCTTTGCTGGGGATGTGGGTGAAGGGCACTTTGGTGGCGTCAGAAAACAAAGCAATCGCCATGTGCGGCAAGCTGCCAATGCCGGAGGACACGATGTTGTTGCCTGTTTTTTGCGCGGCGGCGTTTTGCACAAATTGCTTGGCGTCAGCCGCTGGGTTTTTGCTGTTGACCACCAACAGCTCAGGTGTGTTGGCCACCAAGGTCACCGGTGCAAAGTTGGCCACCGAATAACTCAGCTTGGGGTAGAGCACCGGGTTGATCGACACCGCGCCCGAGGTGGTGAGCCACAAGGTTTTGCCATCGGGCGGGGCGTTGAGCACAAACTGCGCAGCCACTGCGCCGTTGCCACCGGGGCGGTTTTCCACCACCACTCTTTGTTGGGTGTCTTTGCCCAGTTGATCGGCCACTGCGCGGGCCAAGATGTCCGATGAGCCGCCGGGCGGAAACGCGATCACCAACCGAACCACATCGGTTTGTGCGCTCACCCAGCAGCACTGTGCCAAGAGCAAGCCGGTGAGCAAATGTTTCAAAGCCAAAGACCAGGGTGTCGTGTGTGTCAATTGCATGGTGTGTTATCTCACGGTGTAGGTGTTGACAAGGTGCATATCGGGGTCGCAGCCCAAGCCTGGGCCACTGGGCAGGGTCAGGTAGGCGCCATCGGCTTTGACGCAAGCGCCCATGGGGTTATCGTCCATTTCACAAAAACAATACTCAAGCTCAGCCTCGCTGGGTGAGGCGGCCAAAATGTGCAGGGTGGCCAGCAAACCCGGTCCTACATAGGGCGAATGGGGTGCAAATCCAACGATGAATGTTTGGCACAGTTGTTCAATGCGAAGCATCTCGGTGAAACCCCCAATTTTGGTCACACTGGGTTGCGCAACATCCAGCGCACCGGCTTGGAACATGTGTTTGAAGTCGAGGTAACTGGTGGCGTTTTCACCCGCTGCAGTGGGGATGCCTCCAAGTCGTCGAACCTGAGCCAAGGCCTCGTGGTCTTCGGGAGGCCAGATGGGTTCTTCCAGCCAATGCAAATCCAAGGGTTGGAGTTGCTGGCACATCTGCAAGGTTTCGTCCAACGACCACGGGCAATTGCAGTCCACCATCAAGCGCACAGCCGGACCGACAGCTTGCCTTGCGCGCTCAATCGGTGGCAGGGTGATCTCATGCAGTTTGATCGCATCAAATCCTTGTGCCACCGCACGCTGTGCATTCAAGGCCACCAAGTCAGGATCCGTGTAACGAATCAAGCTGGCATAGGCTTTGATGCGTGTGCGGCGTTCGCCGCCCAACAGGTCGGCAACCGTGCGGTTTTGCATCTTGCCTGCCAAGTCCCACAACGCAATGTCCAAGCCAGACAGCGCATACATTACTGGCCCGGTGCGGCCCAGCAAGTGAAACTTTTTACTCAGGTCGGCGTGAATGCCCGCGATGTCGCGCTCATCGCGCCCCAGCACCAAGGGTTCAACCAATTGCTCGATGGCGGTTTTTGTCGCGGGCCACACCACGAAGCCAAAGGCCTCTCCCCAGCCCACCAGACCTTGGTCGTTCTCCACCCGAATCAGCAGCATTTCCATGCCCCGAGGCTTTCCCCCCAGCATGGGTTTGGGGCCCCACATTTCAAAGGGAACACTCACAGGAATCGCTTGAACAGATCGGATGGTCATAGGGGCAGTGTGCGCAAGAAACAGATGGCAAAACAATGGCGACGACTATGACAGATTTCATCGTGCCAGCTGTCACCTTGGGGTTGCTGTGGATGGATGGCATGGGGCCGCTCACGTAAGCTCAGTGCCCATGACCATCATCAGCGCCCAAGCCATTCCCGTCAGTCTGCCTTTTGAAATCGGCGGCCCCAGACCTAAGTTTGCAGGCATTCCAAGACAAATGGATATTTTGCTCATTCGCTTGGAGACTGACCAAGGCTTGGTGGGCTGGGGTGAAGCGTTTGGTTTGGCCATCTGGCCGGCCACACGCCAAGCCTTTGAGCATTTGGTGGCCCCGCTGGTGATAGGGCGTGACGAAACCGATGGGGTGGCCCTGTCAGAGAGTTTGCAAAAACAGCTGCACATCTTGGGGCGCGGTGGTGCTGTGACCTATGCCTTGTCGGGCTTGGACATCGCGCTGTGGGACTTGGCGGGCAAAGCGGCCGGATTGCCCCTGAGCAGCTTGCTGGGCGGGGCCAAACACGAGAGCTTGCCGGTGTATGCCAGTCTCATGCGTTACGGCCAAGCGGACTTGGTGGCGCGCAATGTGGAGGCCGCCTTGAACAAAGGTTTTGCTGCCATCAAGCTGCATGAGGTGACAACGCCTATGGCGCAAGCGGCGCGTGAGGTGATGGGCCCGACGATGGATTTGATGCTCGATGTGAACTGTCCCTGGCGCGAGGACCAAGCCTTGGCCATGGCCCATGAGTTGCAAAGTTACAACTTGCTGTGGCTCGAAGAGCCCCTGTGGCCCCCCGAAGACTTTGCCGGCTTGGCACGACTTCGCCAGGCATGTGGCATGGCCCTGGCGGCGGGCGAGAACAACATCAGCACCGAGCACTTTGCGCAAATGCTGACCGCAGGCGCGGTGGACTATGCGCAGCCCAGCGTCACCAAAATTGGCGGGGTCACCGAGTTCATGAAGATCGTCCGCTTGGCGACACAACACGGCACGCCTGTCATGCCGCATTCGCCATACTTCGGGCCTGGCCTGTTGGCAACCTTGCACATGACAGCCACTTTTGCGGATGAAACCATGATCGAGTATTCGTATGCAGACTTGGGTGCCAGTCCACTGGGCGGCGCAGTGGCGCAACAAGGTGGCCGCTTGCACGTACCCCAAGGCCCGGGCTTGGGCTTTGACCCCGATCTGGATGTGGTGCGTCAATTCCGTTTGCCCTGAACCGAGTGGACTTGCCCTTGACCTCGCCCCACACCCTGCTCAGCGCACAGCCGCCGCTGCAGATTGAAAAGATCGAAACCTTCCTCTACCGCGTCAAGGTCAGCAAACCTGTGGTGTCAACGCTGGCCAGCATTGGCCAACGCGTGGCCCTGTTGGTGCGGGTGCAAGACCCAGACGGCGCCTACGGGTGGGGTGAGATTTACAGCACCTTGCCGTCGTTTGGCGCCGAACACCGGGCCCAGGTGGTGCATCAACTGTTAGCGCCCCATCTGTTGCGACAGTCCATCACTGACCCCCGGGTGCTGTGGCAAACCTTGAGCCAGAAATTGCACGCCATGGCGATTCAAACCGGCGAGCCTGGGCCCATCGCTGCGGCGCTGGGCGGCTTGGATTGCGCGGTGTGGGACCTGCTGGCGCGTCGTGCTCAGGTGCCGCTGTACCAACTCTTGGGTGGCAAGGCTACCTCGGTGCCCGCCTATGCCAGCGGCTTGAACCCAGCCGATGGTCCCGAGGTGGTGGCGCAATCACGCGCACAAGGTTTCACCGCGTTCAAGCAAAAAATTGGCTTTGGTGAGTCCACCGACCTGCACAACTTGCGCAGCATCCGCCAAGACATGGCGGTGCACGAGCGTTTGATGGTCGACGTCAACCAAGGCTGGACGCTGGAACAAGCCTTGCACATGGCACCTCGGTTGACCGAGTTCGACTTGGCATGGGTAGAGGAGCCCTTGTTGGCCGATCGACCCGCCGACGAATGGCGTCGTTGTGCTCAGGCCTTTTCCGCGCCCTTGGCCGGTGGCGAAAATTTACGCGGCGATGACTTTGCGCAACAGTCCGAGTGGCTGGGTGTGATTCAACCCGATGTAGGCAAGTGGGGTGGCATCAGTGCCTCGCTTGGGGTGGGGCAGCAGGCGCTGTCTGCAGGCAAGCTGTACTGCCCACATTGGCTGGGCAGCGGCATTGGCTTGATGGCCTCGGCCCATGTGCTGGCTGCTGTGGGTGGGCCTGGCCTGCTGGAGGTGGACGTCAACGAGAACCCGCTGCGCGAAGCGCTGTGCCAGCCTTTCCCTGCCTTGGTGCAAGGGCAGTGGGTGATGCCGCAAGGTGCTGGACTTGGTGTCGACCCAGATTTGAAGGCGGCATCGTCATGGTGTGTGAAACACGAGGAGACGGTATGAAACATTGGATGCGAAGCTTGGCCCTGTTGGGCCTGTCATGCTGGATGGCCGGTGCCGCCTTGGCACAAGACTTTCCCAGCAAACCGGTGCGCTTGGTGGTGGGCTTTCCGCCCGGTGGCCTGGCTGACATCATGGCCCGCGTGCTGGCTGAAAAATTACCCACGGTCTGGAACCAAGCTGTGGTGGTCGAAAACCGCGCCGGCGCATCGGGCGTCATCGCGGCCGATGTGGTGGCCAAATCGGCACCCGACGGCCACACCTTGTTGGTGATTTTGACCAACCATGTGGTGGTGGCTGCCGTGCGCCCCAAGTTGTCGTATGACGCGTTTGGCGACTTCACCCCGGTCACCCAAATTGGCAGCTCACCTTTGCTGTTGATGGCCAACCCCAAGTTGCCTGCCAACAACTTGGCTGAGTTGATCGCCTTGGCCAAAAGCAAACCCGGTGTCATCACCTATTCCACACCGGGTGACGGTTCGGTGCATCACCTGTCGCAAGAGTTGCTCAATGGCGCTGCCGGCGTGAAGATGATTCACGTGCCCTATGTGGGCGGCGCACCGGCCATGATGGACGCCATCTCGGGCGTGGTCGACCTCAACATCGGCAGCCCCGCGCAAGCCTTGCAGCAGGTGGAGGCCGGCAAGCTCAAGGCCTTGAGTTATTCGGGCGCACAACGCTCGCCCTTGTTTCCCAAAGTGCCGACCGTGGCCGAGGCGGCCATCCCTAATTTCTCTGCCGCTTTGTGGGGCGGGGTGTTGGCGCCGGCCAAATTGCCCAAAGCGGTCTTGACGAAAATCAACAACGACATCCGTACCGTCATGAACATGCCCGATGTGAAAGAAAAAATGGCCAAGATGGGCGTCGATGTGGTGGCCAGCCCCCCCGATGAATTTGACCGCTTCATCCGCAGCGAGTTCACCAAGTGGAGCTCGGTCGCCAAGCAAGCGGGCGTCAAAGCGGAGTG
>CANFYL010000048.1 GCA_947451285.1 Comamonadaceae bacterium | reverse complement strand
GGTGGCGCTGGGCGACGACCGGCTGGTGGC
Organism: Comamonadaceae bacterium; assembly: GCA_947451285.1. Taxonomy (GTDB): domain Bacteria; phylum Pseudomonadota; class Gammaproteobacteria; order Burkholderiales; family Burkholderiaceae_C; genus Limnohabitans. Next base: position 14,019 of record CANFYL010000048.1, on the reverse strand, counting down.
GCACACGGTGGTGCAAGGAGAACCGGTTCACACAGCCGCCACAATAGGTGCATGAGCAAAACCATCACCTTCACCCAACAGGTCGAGTTTGGCGACTGCGACCCGGCCCGCATTGTCTGGTTCCCCAATTTCTTTCGCTGGATCGATGCGGCCTCACGCCACTTCTTTGTGCAGTGCGGTGTGCCGCCTTGGCATGAAACAGAAAAGACGCTGGGCGTGATTGGCACGCCCTTGGTGGACACCCACACACGGTTTGTCAAAACCGCCAGTTATGGCGATGTGCTGCAAATCCACACCCACATTGCCGAGTGGCGCGCCAAGAGCTTTGTGATGCGCTACCGCATCATGCGCGGGGACGACCTGATCGTGGAATGCGATGAGGTACGCATCTTCGCGGCGCACCGCGACGGCAACAACGCCGCGCAACCGGGCATTCGCGCCATCGCCATTCCGCCAGAAATTCGCAGCCTCTGCGAGTGAACTCACAGCACCAACAAGGCGCGAAAGTCGTTGACGTTGGTGAAGGTGGGGCCGGTGATCACCAAGTCGCCCAGCGGCTCAAAAAAACCATAGGCGTCGTTGCGATCGAGATGCACCGAGGGCTTCATGCCCAGCGCTGCGGCACGCGCCAAGGTGTCGGGCGCCACGCGGGCACCGGCGTTGTCTTCGCTGCCGTCAATGCCATCGGTGTCGGCGGCCAAGGCCCACACACCGGGCTGCGCTCGCAGGGCCTCGGCCAGCCCCAAACAAAATTCACCGGCCCGCCCGCCCCGCCCGGGACGGGCTTCTTGTTCAGAGCCCGGTCCAGAGCTGGCCGTCGAAGCCTGCGCACGCACCGTCACCGTGGTTTCGCCACCACTCAAAATCACACATGGCTTTTGAAACGGCCCCACACCACGTGCCGACGCACGGGCCAGCGCCGCATGCACCTTGCCCACTTCGCGCGACTCACCTTCTATTTCGTCACTCAGCACATAGGCGTTCAAGCCCGCTGTACGCGCCACCTGCGCTGCCGCCTCCAGCGACTGTTGGGGCGTGGCCATCAGGTGCACCGGTTGTTCGTGCCAAGCGATGCCCAGCTTGGGCGTTTCCAGCGCGCCCGACAACAAGGCCGCCTCCACTTGCGGCGACACCACAATGCGGTAGCGCTTCAGAATAGCCAGCGCGTCGGCACAGGTGGTGTGGTCACACACCGTGGGGCCACTGGCAATGACCGAAGGGTCGTCGCCCGGCACATCGCTGATGGTGAGTGTCACCACTTGGGCTGGCGCACAAGCCGCGGCCAAGCGGCCACCCTTGATGCGCGAGAGGTGTTTGCGCACACAGTTCATCTCGGTGATGTTGGCGCCACTGTGCAGCAAGTCACGGTTGATGCGCTGCTTGTCTTGCAGGCTCACGCCCTCAGCAGGCAGGGTCAGCAAAGACGAGCCCCCGCCTGAGATCAGGCACAACACCAAGTCGTCTGTCGTCAAACCCTGGGTCAAAGCCAAGATGCGCTCAGAGGCAGCCAAGCCTGCGGCGTCGGGCACCGGATGCGCAGCCTCCACCACCTCAATGCGTGCGGGCATTCCCGCTGGGCGTGGTGGTGTGTGGTGGTAACGGGTGATGACCAAGCCTGACAAGGGCTGGTCTGCGGGCCACAAGGCCTCGACCGCCTGGGCCATGGCCCCACCCGCTTTGCCTGCGCCCAAGACCAGCGTGCGGCCTTTGGGCGGCGCGGGCAAGCACGCGGCGGTGTTGTGCAAGGGCAAGGCGCGTTGCACGGCTGCATCAAACAGTTGGCGCAGGAAAGCTGGGGGGTCACTGACTTTGGCGGCGTTGAGATTCATGGCACAGATTGTGCCGTTGGCACACACCCGTGTTTTCACCTACACACAGACGCGGTGCGGTTAAAGTTTGCCCATGACCACCCTGCTGATTCACCGTGCCCGCTGCATCGCTGTGTTTGACGATGCCAACACCGAACTCCAAGACGGCTCGCTGCTGATCCGCGATGGGCGCATTGAACGCATCTTCGCGTCCCATGAACCTCTGCACGCCTGGTTGAGCCCGGGTGCGGTGGACGAAGTGATTGACGCCCGCCACCACGTGGTGGTGCCGGGCTTGATCAACACACACCACCACATGACCCAGTCGCTCACACGGGCGGTGCCAGAGGTACAAAACGCCGAGCTGTTCAGCTGGCTGCAAGGGCTCTACCCCATATGGGCGGGGCTCACGCCCGAGATGGTGAAGGTCTCTGCCCAAGTGGCCATGGCCGAGTTGTTGCTCAGTGGCTGCACCACCAGCAGCGATCACCTCTACATCTACCCCAACGGGGTAAGGCTGGACGACAGCATTGAAGCCGCCCACACCCTGGGCATGCGCTTTACGGCCACACGCGGCAGCATGAGCGTGGGCCAATCGCAAGGCGGTTTGCCCCCCGACCGCGTGGTGGAGCAAGAGCCCTTCATCTTGAAAGAAACCCAACGCTTGATCGAGACCTGGCACGACGCCAGCTTTGGCGCCATGACCCACGTCGCCGTGGCACCCTGCTCGCCCTTCAGTGTCAGCCAAGACCTGATGCGCGCATCAGCCGAGTTGGCGCGCGCCTACAAGGTGCGGCTGCACACCCACTTGGCCGAGAACGACCACGACATTGCCTACACGCGAGAAAAGTTCAACTGCACGCCCGCTGAGTACGCCCAAGACCTGGGCTGGGTGGGCGACGACGTGTGGCACGCCCACTGCGTCAAGCTCGACGACGCAGGCACCTACCTGTTTGCCAAAACCCGCACCGGCGTGGCCCACTGCCCCTGCAGCAACATGCGCTTGGCCAGCGGCATCTTGCCCCTGCGAAAAATGCTCGATGCCGGGGTGCCCGTCGGCTTGGGCGTGGACGGCAGCGCCAGCAACGACGCCGCGCACCTGCTCAACGAAGCGCGCCAAGCCATGCTGCTGGCCCGCGTGGGACGCGCCTTGGAGGCGCCGCGTGTGGTTGACGGGCGTACGGTCTTTGGCTGTGACTTGGGACCATCCGACATGACACCGCGCGACGCCCTGCGCTTGGCCACACGCGGGGGTGCGCAGGTGCTGGGCCGCGCACACGAGCTGGGGCAACTCAGCCCCGGCTACTGCGCCGACATCGCCATGTTTCGCACCGACACCCTGAGCATGGCCGGCGCTGCGGTGCACGACCCGGTAGGCGCGCTGCTGCTGTGCGCCAGCGGCAACGCCGACTACACCCTGGTGAACGGCCGTGTGGTGGTGCGACAAGGCGCGATAGCCACAGTCGACATGGGCCCACTGATCGAACGACACAATCAGCTGGCTGTGCAGTTGGCTCTGGGTTAAACCATTCCCCCCTGCGTCGCCCCACCCATGCAACGCCGCCGTGGCGCTCAACCTCACTTGCCCTATGAACCTGAAAAAAATCATCTGTTGCTTTGTCTATGTGCTGGCCGCTGTGCATGCGCAAGCCAGCGAGCTGTCGGACAAGCTTCAATCGACCGAGTATGTTTTGTTGATGCGTCACACCTTGGCCCCTGGCGTTGGAGACCCCGCGGGTTACACCTTGGAAGACTGCAAAACCCAGCGCAACCTGAGCGCCGAGGGTCGCCAACAAGCCGGGGTGGTGGGCGATTGGCTGCGCAAACAAGGCGTGACCAGCGCAGACGTGCACAGCAGCGCGTGGTGCCGCTGCAAGGACACCGCGGAGTTGCTGAAGTTCAACAGCTTCCAAGTGGCGCCGCCCTTGGCTTCGTTTTTTGATGAGATGCACCTCGCCAAGAGCCGAACCCAAGCGCTGGAGCAATTCATGGCAGAAAAGCTCAAAACAAAGGGCCACAAGGCACTCATCTTGGTGACCCACCACGTCAACATCCATGCCTTCATGGGCGAAAACATCGCCTCGGGCGACATGGTGTTGGCTCGTGTGGATGCGCGTGGAAAGATGCGCAGCTACCAACTCATTCCCAGACCCTCCCAAGCCCAGCTCTGACGCAGCCCAACCAAGGCGCCGCCGCCCATGAGCTACGAACTGGTTTGGTTCAAGCGTGACTTGCGTTGGCAAGACCATGCCGCGTTGGCCCACGCCGCCAAGCGCGGGCCTGTGCGCTGCATTTACGTGGTGGAGCCTGAGTTGTGGTTGCAGCCCGACGCCGCCCTGCAACACTTTGAGTTTGTCCGTGAATCGCTGCAAGCACTTGATCAGGCCTTGCGTGCCCAAGGTGGGTGTTTGGAAATACATGCCGGCGAGTTGCCAGAAGTTCTGTCTCGCATTTGGCAAAACAGCCCATTTTTGAGATTGCATTCACACCAAGAAACAGGCAATGGCTGGACCTATGCCCGCGACCTGCGGGTGGCCGCTTGGTGCCAATCGCATGGCGTGGCTTGGCAAGAGCAGGCACAGTTTGGGGTGGTGCGTGGTTTGAAAAACAGAAACCTGTGGCAAGCCGCCTGGGAAAAGCACATGGCGGCACCGCTGCAACAGGTGGGTCCACTCAGATTTTGGTCATGCGTACCAGCGCCAGCTTTTGTGATGCATGCGCCCCAACACCTCATGCACAACCCTCCGTTGCGCCAGCGCGGCGGCCGACCCTTGGCGCTGGCCACCTTGCAGAGTTTTTTGAACGCACGCAGCTTGGGCTATCGCGGGGGCATTTCCTCCCCCATGACGGCACCCGATGCGTGCTCGCGCTTGTCAGCCTATCTGGCCTGGGGCTGCATCAGCATGCGCGAGGTGGTGCAACACACCCGGGCACACATCGCGCAATTGCCTCCTTCGGCCAGTCGCCACCGCGCTGGGCTCACCGCCTTCATCAGCCGCTTGTATTGGCACTGCCATTTCATTCAAAAGCTCGAGAGTGAGCCCGAGATTGAATGGCGCAATATGCACCGTGGCTACGACGGACTGCGCGAGGAAGATTTCAATGCGGCGTACTTTGAAGCCTTGAAAGCCGGCCGCACCGGCTGGCCCATGGTAGACGCCTGTGTGGTCATGCTGCGCGAAACAGGATGGCTGAACTTTCGCATGCGCGCCATGTTGGTCTCGGTCGCGGCCTACCCGTTGTGGTTGCATTGGCGGCCGGTGGGCGAGTGGTTGGCGACACAGTTTCTCGACTACGAACCCGGCATCCACTGGTGCCAATTGCAAATGCAATCAGGCACCACGGGCATCAACACCACGCGCGTGTACAACTCCATCAAGCAAGCACAAGACCACGACCCGCACGGTGTGTTTGTCAGACGCTGGCTACCCGCCATGCGCCGCGTGCCAGACAGCTGGCTGTTTGAACCTTGGCGGATGCCGCATCAGGTGCAACGCAACGCAGGGGCTCAGGTCGGCGCTGAGGTCGCGCAACCCATCGTCGATCTGGCACTCGCCACGCGTGAGGCGAAACAGCGGCTACACAGCCGACGGCAAACGCCAGAGGTCAAAGCTGGCAAGGAATCGGTGATCGAAAAGCACGCCTCGCGAAAACCTGCGACACAACGGCCTAAGCCCTCCAACACGCGCTCAGTCAGCAAACAGCAGCTGGGATTTGATTTTTAAAATTCACACCAATTTGACAGTTCGGCCTGTTTGAGCCGCTTGCACAATGGCCTCGGTAACGCGTAAATTGTCTAAGCCATCGCGTGCGGTGACCAAGGGTGTGGCCTCGCCCCGCACCACCGCACCGAAGTGTTCCATTTGTTGCGCAATTGGATCGGTTCGCACCAGCTCGACGGTGCGGGTGTCAAAAGGTTTCCACCAGGAGCGGTCTTCGGGGCTGGGATAGGTTTTCAAGCGCATGGTGGGCACTGACAAACTGCCGTTTGTCCCTGTCAGCACGTAGCAGTCTTCGTCGTCGTAGCTGGGATAAGCCTTGTTTTCTTGCGAGGTCTGCTCCCAGCTGCGCGCACACGCTGCGGTGTCAGACAACAAAAAAGTGCCCAGCACGCCGTTGGCAAAGCGCAGGTTGATGGAGACCGTGTCTTCCACCGCAAAGCCTCGGATGGCGTGACTGGCAAAGGCCTGCACCGCCACGATGTCGCCGCACAACATGCGCAGGTTGTGCACCTCATGGATCATATTGAGCAAGATGGGCCCGCCCCCCACTTCACGTCGCCAGGGGCCCTCGGCGTAGTAGCGCTCGGGTTTGTAAAACGTGGCGCTGCCCATCACAGCCACCAACTGGCCGAGTTGACCGCTTTGCACCACGGTTTTGGCTTGGGCCATGATGGGGCTGTGCGCGCGGTGGTGCCCAATCAACACTTTGGCACCTGTCGCCTCCACCTGGTTCACCAAGGTTTGCGCTTCGGCCACTGTGGGTGCAATGGGCTTTTCCAGCAAACATGGAATGCCAGCCTGCATGCATTCCTGCGCATGGGCCACGTGCAGGGCGTTGGGCGTGGCCAGCACGATACCGTCTGGGCGGTCATGGGCGAACAACTCCGTCAAGGAGGCATAGCAGGGCACACCGGCTTGGGCTGCCAGCACTTTGGCGCTGGGCGCGGGGTCGACCACGGCACTGAGTGTGACGCTGTGGCTGTGTTGGGCCACGCCCATGTGGGCTTGTCCGATGTAGCCGGCGCCGGCTACGGCAATGCGTGTGGAAGTCATGGTTGATTTCAAAAAAGTAGGCGCCATAGCGCATGAAAAACGGGCCCGAAGGCCCGTGTGTATTTTGCTACGCGCAGCCCATCAAGCGGCCACCGCCTTGGCGCCTGACACGGCCATGGACGAAGGGGCTTGTTTGCGCAGGGCATCAGCCACCACATCACCCACCATGTCGGCAGTCACGGCAGACAAGGTCCAACCCAAATGGCCGTGGCCGGTGTTGTAGAACACATTGGCAGCTTGACCACGACCCACGCGCGGCATCATGTTGGGCATCATCGGGCGCAGTCCCGCCCATGGCACGACCGAGCGGGTGTCGATGCTGGGAAAGCATTGCTCTACCCAGGCCACCAAAGGACGGATGCGGTCAGCACGGATGTCGCGGTTGAAGCCGTTGAACTCGGCAGTACCGGCCACACGGAAACGGTCTACACCCAAACGGCTGGTGACCAGTTTGGTTTCATCGTCGAGCAAGCTGACCACCGGCGCGCCCGCTTGGCTGGCCGCGTCCTTGAGGTTGACCGTGATCGAGTACCCCTTGACCGGGTAGACGTTGACGCGGTCGCCCAACTGAGCAGCGAATTCGCGGCTGGCGGTGCCAGCACAAATGACCAAATTGTCGAAGGTGTGCACGCTGGGTTGAACCGCTTGCGGCGCCACCGTGACCACCGCTTGCTGCCCGTTGCTGCTGACTGAGGTCACGTCTTGACCGTACAAAATACGCACGCCCAAGCGCTCGGCGGCGGCAGCGAGGCCGTGGGTGAATTTATGGATGTCACCGGTTGCATCGCTCTCGGTGAAATAACCGCCGTAGTAGCTGCCAGCCAAGGTGGGTTCAATCGCTTTCATTTCTTGCGGTGTCACCGCTTGGCGCGGCAAACCACCTTGGGCCAACAACTTGGAGACACGACTTGCGTGCTCAAAGCCTTGCTTGTCGCGGTAAATGTGCAAGATGCCTTCTTTCTTCACGTCGAAATCGATGCCCTCTTCTTGCGCCCATGCAAACAAGTACGCGCGTGCGGCCACCGCCATGCGTGCGGTCTCTACGGTGTTGCGCTCGTAATGCGGAATGGCCGCGATGAACTCGGCAAACCACGACAGCTTGTGCCAGCTGGGCTTGGGGTTGACCAGCAGCGGTGCATCGCTTTTGAGCATCCACTTCAAGCCTTTGAGGATGGTTCCGGTGTAGTTCCACACCTCGGCGTTGGAAGCCGAGAGTTGACCGCCATTGGCAAACGAGGTTTCCATGGCCGCGTAGCGATGACGCTCAAACAAAGTGACCGAAAAGCCGCGCTTGGCCAGTGCGTAGGCCGAGGTAACGCCGGTGATACCGCCGCCGATGATGGCAATAGAAGTCATAGAAATTCGCTTTCAAAACGTCGAGGATTGGGCCCAGTGGCAACATGCCATGGAGCGCCCCCTCTGTCTTGAACCTGAGAGATTCACACAGCACGCAAGGTACTGGCTTGCTCCTTCGGTGGATCGGCGGACGAATACGTCGATCGCTCTTCAGAGATTTACCTGTCATCGGTCCTTTTGCCTGAGAGTTTCCGGGGCGGTTGCTCCTTCGGCGTTGCCTGTTGTCTACAAGGCAATCTCTCCCGATGACGGGTCGACACAAGGTCGATGGGTGATCAATTGTTAGTGGCCAAAAACTCCTCCACCAGCAAGGTCCAATAGGCCGCGCCGATGGCAATGTTGTCGTCGTTGAAGTCGTAGCCGGGGTTGTGCACCATGCAGGCACCGGCAGAGTCACCGTCGCCATTGCCAATCAGCACATAGCTGCCGGGCACACGTTGCAGCATGAAGGCAAAGTCTTCGCTGCCGGTCAATGCGGGACCTTGCAGGGTGACCCCCGCTTCGCCTCGTAACTTGAGCGCCACACGGCGCGCAAACTCGGTTTCTGCTTGGGTGTTGACCAGCACGCAGTAGCCCGGCTTCCAGTCCACCTCCGCCTGCACGCCAAAGCTCTCGGCCTGGGCCACCACCAAGGCTTTGATGCGTTGCTCCAACAACTGACGCACCTGCGGGTCAAGAGCGCGCACGCTGAGTTCCAACGTGGCCTGAGCCGGAATGACGTTGTTGGCTTGACCGGCATGGAAAGCACCTACCGTGACCACGGCGGTGTGCTGCGGGTCCACATTGCGCGAGACCACGGTTTGCAAAGCCATCACGATAGAGGCTGCAGCCACCAACGGGTCTGCGGCGCGATGCGGCATAGCACCGTGCCCACCCTGGCCGTTGACGCGGATGGTCACGTAGTCGCTCGACGCCATGGCTGGCCCCTCGCGCAACACCAAGTGGCCTGCGGATACACCCGGCATGTTGTGCATGGCAAACACCGCATCACAGGGGTGTTGTTCAAACAGACCGTCTTCCATCATGCGCAGGGCGCCACCACCGCCTTCTTCAGCAGGTTGAAAAATCAAATGCAAGGTGCCGTCAAATTGGGCGCTCTCGGCAATGGCTCTGGCCGCTGCCAGCAACATGGCCGTGTGACCATCATGGCCGCAAGCGTGCATCACACCCGGGTTGTCACTGGCCCAAGCCAAGCCGGTGGCTTCTTCGATGGGCAAAGCGTCCATGTCGGCGCGCAGACCTAAGCTGCGTGCGCTGTGACCGCGCTGCAAGGTGCCCACCACGCCTGTGCCGCCCAAGCCGCGATGCACCGTGTAGCCCCAGCTCTCCAGCTTGCTGGCCACCAGCTCGGCGGTGCGGTGCTCGGCATAGGCGAGTTCGGGGTGGCGGTGGATGTCGCGGCGCAGTTGGATGAATTCACCCACGCGGTCGACCCAAGCATCACGCAAATAGCTCATGTCACTGCGGCTGCAAGTTGATCGACTTGGCGATGGCGCGGAACTGTGCCGTGCCATCCACATAGGCCTTGTCCACGGCCTGCAGCGACAGGGGCTTGGCCACCAATTGGCTGTTGGCTTCCAAGCCGCTGCGCACGGCAGGGTCGGTCAAGGAATCGGTGATGGCTTTGTGGATGGTTTGGACGATGGGCTCTGGCGTGTCTTTTTTCACAAAGTAGCCGGTCCAGATGTTGAAGGTAAAGGTCTTGAGCGCTTTGCTTTCGGTGATGGCGGGATAGTCTTTGACGCCCTCCAAGCGCTCGGTGTTGAGCATGGCCAAAATTTTCAGCTTGCCTTGTTTGGCCAACTCGTCATACGACTTGCCAAAAGGCGCCAAAAAAATGTCCACCTGGCCGCCCAGCAAATCTTGGTTGGCAGGTGCTGCGCCTTTGTAGGGGATATGGGTCATCTCAATCTGTGTGACCTTGGACAAATGTTCGCCCAACAGGTGGTAGAACGAGCCTGGACCCACGCTGGCGTAGGTGATGGGCTTGCCTTCTTTGGCCATTTTGCGGGCGTAGTCCAAAAACTCGTCGACGTTGTTCACGGGCAAATCTTTGCGCGCCAAAAAGCCAATTTGTGCAGTGGCAATCATTTGCACCAAGCGGAAGTCTTCGCTCTTGAATTTCACCGCCGCGTTGGCCAGGGGCGACAAGATCAACTCATTGGGGGAGCCTTGAAAAATGATTTGTCCGTCTGACGGAGAGTTCAACACCTTCTGCGCGGCAATGGCGCCGCTCACGCCGCCCAGGTTTTCCACGATCACAGGCTGACCAAAGTTCTTGGCCAAGGTGGTGTTGACGGTGCGAGCGATCACATCGGACAACCCCCCCGCAGGGTAAGGCACCATCAAGCTGACGGGCTTGGAGGGGTAGGACTGGGCCAATGCAGCGCCAGTCATCAATAAACTGGCCAGCAATGCAAGCAAACGGTGAGGGGTCAGAGGCATGTGTCAACTCCTTGAGGGGTGAGGTGGGTGGCAATGGACGGATCGTAAGAAAGCAAAAATAGAATGTCCAATGCATTGTTGTATTGATTTCCATAATTTAAATGCATGAATGGAGGGCATCATGACCTTGGTTCAACTCAAACACCTCATCGAGCTGGCCCGGCAAGGCTCGTTCAGCAAAACCGCCGACAAGCTGCACCTGACGCAGCCTGCACTGAGCCGCAGCATCAAGTCGCTGGAAGACGAACTGGGGCAGCCCTTGTTCGACCGCATTGGCCGAAAAAATGAACTGACCGCTTTTGGCCAGCACATCGTGCAGCATGCGCAGTGGCTCGTCGATGGGGCACATGAGTTGCGCCAAACCGGGCAACGTCTGCGCAATGGCGAGATCGGCCAAGTGCGCATTGGTTTGGGGTCTGGCCCAGGGGCGTTGTTGATGACACCGCTGTTGATGCACATGGCGCGTGAACACCCCAAAGCGCACATCGACATTTCTCGCGGCAGCACCGAGTTGTTGATTCAGTCTTTGCGCGAACGCCATTTGGATGCGCTGGTGATTGACATCCGGTCACTCAAACCCGCCACCGACCTGCACGTTGAGCTGGTGCAAGAAATCGACGGGGCCTTCATGTGCCGCAAAGGCCATCCGCTGGCCAAGCGACGCAAGGTGACGCTTGACATGGTGCGCGGTTACCCCGTGGCGTCTACCCCCTTGAGCGATGAAGTGGCCCGCATCTTGATGGAGCGCTACGGTCCGCAGGCTCATCCCGATGCTCTGGTGAATTTGCGCTGCGAAGAAATTTCAAGCCTGCTGGACGTGGCGCGCCACAGCGATGCGGTGGTGCTGGCCATTCGCGCAGCAGCCCCCGACTTGGTGGAGTTGCCCATGACGCCAGCGCTCAACGCCAAAGCACGTTTTGGTTGGGTCACCATGAAGTCGCGCACCGAGTCGCCGCTGAGTGGCCAGCTCAAACAGATGTTTCAAGAGATCGTGCAGGCACCCCGCACACGTGCCGCGTCTGGTAGCCCTACTTGACCAAGGCCACCGACTTGACCTGCGCCCACACAGCCTGCCCCACGCTCAAACCCAGCGCATGCGCCGCACGTGCGGTGACCCGCGCCACCAAAACCGAAGGCCCACAAGCCACGCGCACCAAGACCTGAGAGGGGTGGCGGTCTGGCGTGATCGACTGCACCACGCCTGACACATGGTTTTGAATGCTGGTGTCTGTGGCAGGCTGCAAGTTGATGCTCACGTCGCGCGCCAACACACGCAGGCGCACCCGCTGTCCGAGCACCAAGCCTGTGTCACGCAACCACATGGCTCCACCGTCAAAGCCGACTTGTGCCAGATGCCAAGCCTGGTCCAACACCTGAACGTGGGCGTCCAACAAGGCCCCCACATCGTCACCCAGCATCAATGCCGCATCGCTGCCTGCGAGCACTTCAGCCACGGGGCCCACCGCCTGCACGCGACCCCGGTGTAGCAACAGCATGGTGTCAGCCAAACGCGCCACTTCGTCCATGGCGTGGGTGACATACAACATGGGGAGCTGCAACTCGTCACGAATTTTTTCTAGCCACGGCAAGATGTCTTGCCGCCGCGCAGCATCCAGCGCAGCCAGAGGTTCGTCCAGCAACAACAGGGCGGGTTGTGTCGCCAGGGCGCGGGCCATGGCCACACGTTGGCGCTCGCCTCCCGAGAGATGTTGCACCCGGCGCTTGAGCAAACCGCCAATGCCCAGCAATTCAATGGCGGCCTCCAGCGTGTGCTGCTGACCCGCGCTGCGGCGCAGGCCAAAGCGCAGATTGCCCTGCACATCCAAGTGGTCAAACAAGCTGGCTTCTTGGAACACATAGCCCACCGGACGTTGGTGGGTCGGCAGACGAATGCCTTGTGCGTCGTCTTGCCACACCTGGCCGGCCAGGTCCACACGGCCGCGCGCCTGAGGCTCTAAGCCCGCCACCGCACGCAACACACTGGTTTTGCCCGAGCCTGAGACGCCGTACACCGCTGTGATGCCTTGCGCTGGCAAGTGCACATCCACATCCAGCGAAAAATCAGCACGCGGCAGTTGCAAGCACAAGTGAAGCTGTGGATTCATGGTGTCACCCGACTGCCGCGTTGGTTGAACCACGCCACGGCCATCAACACCACGAACGAGAACACCAGCATGAGCCCTGCCAGACTGTGCGCTTGGTCGTACTGCATGGCTTCGACGTGGCCATAGATTTGCGTTGAGACGACACGGGTTGTGTCGGGAATGTTGCCGCCAATCATCAGCACCACACCAAACTCACCCACCGTGTGGGCAAAGCTCAGAATGGCTGCCGTCACAAAGCCCGGGCGCGCCAGAGGCACGGCGACACGGAAGAACGCATCCCAAGGACTGGCGCGCAGCGTGGCCGCCACTTCCATAGGCCTCGTGCCCATGGCCTGGAACGCATGCTGCAAAGGCTGGACCGCAAACGGCAAAGAATAAATCACCGAGCCCAGCAACAAGCCCGTGAAGCTAAACGCCAAGCTGCCCCAACCTGCCCAGTGCGTGAACTGCCCCACCGGCCCGTTGGGCCCCAAGGCCACCAGCAAATAAAAGCCCAGCACGGTGGGTGGCAGCACCAAAGGCAAAGCGACCACTGCATTGACCGGTGTGCGCCACACCGAGCGGCTGCGCGCCAACCACCACGCCAGCGGCGTGGCCAACAGCAGCAGCAACACCGTGGTGGCCGTGGCCAACTGCAGCGTGAGCCACACGGCTTTGTAATCGTCGGGGGATAAATTCATGGCGATGCTTTCAAGCTCATCCGCTTCAGACCTCGTAACCGTGAGCGCGCATGATGGCCTTGGCGCGCTCACCCTTCAAATACGCCATCAAAGCCAGCGCGGCGGCTTGGTCTTTGCCCTTGGTCAGCAGCAACGCATCTTGGCGCAGGGGTTCATGCAGGTGCTGTGGCACGCGCCACGCCGAGCCTTGGCTCACACGGCCATCCACCCACACCTGCGACCAGGCCACAAAGCCCAGGGCAGCGTTCTCGGTGGCAACAAATTGGTAGGTCTGTGCAATGTTCTCACCCTGCACCACATGGCTTTGCCAGCGTGACCACACGCCCAGCTGGGTCAAGGTTTGCAAGGCGGCAGCACCATAAGGTGCCAACCTCGGATCGGCCAAGGCCAGCTTGATGTGGGGCTGCTGCGACAAAGGGCCTTGCAAGACACGACCTTGGTCATCCACCACACCGGTTTGTTGGCTCCACAGAGCCAAGCGCCCGGTGGCATAGGTGAATGCGGAACCCGTCAGACCTGACCCTTCGGCCACCAGCTTGGCGGGTGTTTCGGTGTCGGCGGCCAGCAGCAGGTGAAACGGCGCACCGTGTTTGATTTGGGCGTACAACTTCCCCGTAGAACCCAAAGCCAACACGGCGGTGTGCCCGGTGTCTTGCGCAAAGGCTTGCGCAATTTTTTGCATCGGGGCAGCGAAATTGGCGGCCACGGCCACGTTCACTTCGCCTGCACCAACACGCACCACAAAGCTGCAAAACAACATGGCCAACGCGGCACATCGCCAAAGTTTCATCTCGACTCCGATCACGACATGCCACGGTGGCACATCATGTCTATTTTCAATCGGTTTTGG
>CANFYL010000047.1 GCA_947451285.1 Comamonadaceae bacterium | reverse complement strand
GCCTTGGTGGAGCTGGCCGACACCGAGGGCGACCAAGCCCTGATGGTGGTGCTGGAGCAATTGCCGCCCAAAGACATCTTGGCCGTGATTCGCGAGTACGACAACTCCAAAGAGTCGGTCATCAACCTGCTGGTCTCGCCCGAGCAGTTCGCGCGCGCCGTGGTGATTGAAAAACAGTACAAAGACCTGACGCGTACCCACTTGCGCGGCATGATGAACGCCATCATCTTCCGCGAAGACGCCGACCCGGTGGAGTTTTTGACTGCGATGGGTGACCTCGAAGGTGGCGCAGAAGCCCTGGCGGACTACTTCTCTGAAAAGTGGAGCCGCGTAGAGGCCTTTGCCCGCACCGGCACGTTTGAGACGGTGGAAGACGACGGCGACATCTTGTCCGAGAGCGCTCTGTTGGGCTCGGCCTACATCAAGCCTCGGGTGGAAGAAGACGAAGTGGCCGACCAAGACTGGATGCAACTGGCTTGGATCCTGCGTTACAAACTGCCCGATTTGTTCATTGAGATGCTGCTGGTGCTGCGTGCCAAGGCACGCGCCCATGACCTCGGGCTGTCCGAAGAAGAAGGCGCTGACGAGGACGACGACAAGGTCGAGACCAGCGCCACCGACCGTGGCCAAGCCACACCGGCGGCGCGCGACTCGGACGAAGAGTCGGCCATCTAAACACTGCTCGAGCTATGTCTGACCCCGGTATCTCTAACACCCCAGTCCCCCGCTCTGCCAGCAGCATGGCGGTGTTCGATGGCCGTACATTTTTTGAAAAGGCCTTGGTGTTTGGGATGCAACACGGCATCTTGGACCCAGCCCGGCTCGACGCCATCGCCAACGATGCCCCCAAAGGCATGGTGCAAATTGCGCGCTACTTTGGCAGCGAATTTTTGCGGCCCGAGATTGAAAAAGCCAAAGACCGCATCGTCAATCTGGTGAGCCTGAACTTAGAGCTGCTCAGCGGCGGCGACTTGGCCCAGGCCGCGCAAGCCCTGCGCGAGCACTCGTTCATGTCGCGCTCCAAAGCGGCGTCGGACATGCTCAAGGCCCTGATCGTGATGCCCCAAAACACCCACTTTGGCATGAACGAGCACGGCGGTTTCAGCGACAAACACATCCCCCAATTGGCCAAGTGGTCGCTGTGCACCTTGGCCGACTACCAAGCCGAACTGGCCAAGCGTCAACAGGTGGCCCATGTGATCGAAGCCGCCATTTGGTTGGCCGAGCCGATGGGTCTGGGTGCCGACGACCTGGAAGAAGCGGGTTGTGACGCAGAAGCCGTCATTCGCACCGCCTTGCTCGCTGGGGCAGCCCGACAGACCCAATGGCCCGACTGGGTGGCGTTTCAAAAAATAATCGCCAACTTGCGCGCATCCAGTGCCAAGAAGGCCATCACGCTCGCCTACCCCAAGGCCCTGCCTGCGGCCTACAAGGCCGCCGTGGGTGCGGTGCTTGCCAGCATGCAAGCCGACTTGCCCAAGATCTTGGACGCCGCCCTCACCCCGCAAAAACTGTTCAACCAAACGCCGGCTTTTGTGGGCCGCTATTTTTGGTTGGAAGACGGTTTGTCCGAGGTGGACCACTTTGACCGTCAAGCCTCTGCCGCTTGGCACAAAACCACCGCCGGTCACAACGACGACAGCTCCTTGCTGACCCTGTTCTTGTGCATTGCCGCAAGCAGCCCAGGCAAGACCTTGCTCACCGAAAAAACTGCCGCCACGCTGGTGCGCAAAATTCGCAAATCGGGCATGAACCCGGCTCTGTCCGAACAGTTCATTGCAGAACACGCCCCCGTACAGCACCAGAGCGACTACCTGCGCATGTGGCGCAGCTTTGTAGACGACGCACAGGCCACGCTCGAGAGCGACCACGACTACAAGTTGCACGATGCGCTGGCCTTGCTGCGGCGCGAGTGCAACGTGAGCGACTGAACGCGGCATGCCCCACGCCGTCTCGCGCCTGCGCAGTGCCCGCTTGGCGCGCAGCGTCAAACCATTTTTGGCCAGAGGCGGCCCCAAGGGTGAGCGTTGCGCGGGCTGTCGCCTCATCCTCAGCCACTGCATGTGCGCGCTACGCCACAGCGTGCCCACCACGGCGGGCATGTGCCTGCTCATGGCGGACATTGAACCGCTCAAACCCAGCAACACCGGCTGGCTGATTGCCGACGTGGTGCCAGAGACCTTTGCCTTTGGCTGGGCCCGTACCGAAGTCGACCCCGCCTTGTTGCGCTTGTTGGCCGACCCGCAATGGCAAGGCTATGTGGTGTTTCCTGGAGAGTTTGTGGCGCCTGAGAGTGTGGTGAACCAGGTGCAACACGACCACGCACGCCGCCCACTGTTCATCATGCTCGACGGCACCTGGGCCGAGGCACGCAAGATGTTCCACAAAAGCCCTTACCTCAACCAGCTCCCGGTGCTCAGCCTGAGCCCTGAGCAGATGTCGCGCTACACGCTGCGCCGCTCCAAGCGCGACGACCACTTTTGCACCGCAGAGGTCGGCGCCATGTGCTTGGAATTGGCCCATGACACGCATGCCGCCGACACCTTGAATGCCTACTTGGATGTCTACACCGAGCACTACCTCAAGGCCAAACACCAACAAGCGGTGGACTTGGACGATGCCGTGCACAGGGACTTGCGCGCCCTGCGTTAAACCACGGCCCAAGGATTCAAGAGCGAGAGGCCTAAACCCGCAAAGTGTTTGACATTGCGCGTGGCCAGCACAGCACCATGGGCGAGGCAAATGGCCGCGATCTGTGCGTCTGCCGCGGGCAAGGCGTGGCCTTGGCGCTCTTGGGTTGCCACCAACTCGGCGTAGATCACCGCAGACTCCAAATCGAAAGGTAAGACGCGACCGTTGAAGTCTTCTTCGAGCATGGATGACACCGTCTGCGCCAGTTGCCGCTTGCGCGCGCCCTCCGACAAGCGTGCAACGCCATACAACAGCTCAGACACCACCACACTGTTGAGCCACAACTCCTGTGTGGCTTGTGCATTCAACCAAGTCAAGACACCCGGCTCGGGCGCTGGTCGCATCAACTCAGACACCACGTTGGTGTCGAGAACGATCAAGACGAAGCCTCAGTCTTGAAATCTTGTGCACGCGGCAAATCACGGCGCTCTGGCAAGGGCAACTCCACGCCCCCCATGCGTGCGAATCGGGCATGAATGCGGCTTCCCAAGCCTGTGGTTGCAGCGGGTTGCGTCAACACATTGCGCAAGATGGTGCGAACCTCTTCCTCCATCGACCGACCGTGCGCGGCAGCGGCATGGCGCAGTTTGTCTTTGAGGACGGGTTCGATGTTGCGGATGGTCAAGGTACTCATGCGGGTCTCCTGCTGGATAGAAATTATATGCAAGCATTGCTAGCAATCTTTGACATTTCAATGGCAAGCTCACCATGCCGTGACCGACAATGGCCCCCTTTACTTTCAGTCGGTAGCGACTTTCTATGGCGATTCAATGGTTTCCCGGACACATGCACCTCACGCGCAAAGCGATTGGGGAGCGCATCAAAGACATTGACGTGGTCATTGAAATGCTCGATGCCCGCTTGCCTGGCTCGAGCGCTAACCCGATGCTGGCCGAGCTGATCCAAGGCAAACCCGCCCTCAAGGTGTTGAGCAAACAAGACCTGGCCGATCCGGCACGCACCGCTTTGTGGCTGGCCCACTACAACGCCATGCCCGGTGTGCGTGCGTTGGGTCTAGACACCAGCATGACCTCACCCGCCAAAGCCTTGATTGACGCGTGCCAACAACTCGCCCCCAGCCGAGGCGGCATGACCAAGCCCATGCGGGTGCTGATGTGCGGCATTCCCAACGTGGGCAAGTCCACCTTGATCAACACGCTCAAAGGCAAACGCGCCGCCAAGACCGGTGACGAAGCCGGTGTGACCAAGCTGGAACAGCGCATCACGCTGGCCGATGACTTTTATGTGTACGACACACCAGGCGTGCTGTGGCCACGCATCATCGTGGCGCAAAGCGGCTACAACCTGGCGGCCAGTGGAGCCATCGGCGTGAACGCCTTCGACGAAGAAGAAGTGGCGCTGGAGCTGCTGAACTACCTGATTCCCCACTACCCCCAGGCGCTGCAGGCGCGCTACAAAGCCAACGATGTGCCCAGCCACTCCGACGAGCAACTGCTGGAAGCGATTGGCCGCCAACGTGGCGCGGTGCAAAGCGGTGGACGCGTGAACACCGCCAAAGCCGCAGACATCGTGATCCACGATTTCCGCTCTGGCGCGCTGGGCCGCTTGACCTTGGAAACGCCCCAAGAATTTACGCAGTGGTTGGCCAAAGGCAAACAAGCCGATGCCGAACGTGCGGTGCGCAAAGAAGGCACTGAAAAAAACAAGCCCAAGAAAAAACCTCGCCCGTGAACCAGCGCCTCGACACCCCCGACAAAGAAGCCATCGCTCTGCTGCCGCCATTCGAGCGGCTGGGGCTGGACCGCATCACCCTGGTGAACACGGGCAAACAGGCCCAACTTGCACACGACGCGCTGGTGGCGACCCATGCCTGGGGCTTTGACACCGAGTCCAAACCGACCTTCAAGGTGGGCGAAGCCTCCGACGGGCCGCATGTGTTGCAACTCTCAACCGGCGAACGCGCTTGGGTGTTTCAACTGCACGAACCCGAGTGCCGTGCTGTGGCCGCCGACTTGCTGGCACGCAGCGGCATTGCCAAAGCGGGCTTTGGTTTGGGCGATGACCGCAAGCGCATCATCCAAAAGTTGGGGGTAGAGCCAGCGGATGTATTGGAGCTGAACACGATTTTTCGTGCACAGGGTTACCGCAAAGAAATGGGCGTCAAGGGCGCAGTGGCGGTGCTGTTCAAGCAGCGGTTTCAAAAGTCTAAAAAGGCAGCCACCAGCAACTGGGCCAATGAGCGCTTGACCGAGTCGCAGCTCATCTATGCCGCCAACGATGCGTATGCGGCGTACCGCGTTTGGGAAGCCCTGAAGCTCTAGTAAACACACCGAAACCCGATGTACACCGCATAGAAATCGGCTGGTTTGAAGGCCTTCACATCGGCCTTCATGTTGAAGGCACCGTACCACCACGAACCACCCACTGTTCTGCGCTCGCGGCCAGTGGCGTCAAGGGCATCGGTGGTCCATTCCCACACATTTGCACCCATGTCATACAAGCCATTGACGCCTTCACGGGTGGCGCCTGCGGGAGCGGCACGCGGCCAGGGGTCGGGGTCGCTGGTGTTGGCGCCTTGCGGGCTGTCGCCAGTGGTCCACGGATAAGTGCGGCCTTTGACCCAGGGTGCGGGCGGTGCAGCGCGCAATTCGGTAAAGCCTGCGGTTTGCCACTCGGCCCCTGTGGGCAACCGGCCCCCGGCCCAGCGGCAATAGGCTTGGGCCTCGGCAAAGTCCAGGTGCACTGCGGGCATGTTGGCACTGGTTGTGTATCCGTCGGGCTTTCGCCAAGTCCATCCAGGGCGGCGCTCCCACCCGGCCCCGTATTCAAAACCGCCACCTTCCTTCTCGGCACGGGTGACCGTGCCTGTGGCTTGGACATAACGCTCAAAGTGGGCGATGGTCACCTCGGTTCGGTCGATCGAAAACCCGGGTAACACCACCCGCTCACCCACTTGCGCCAGCGCAGCAGATGTGAACAACAAGAGGGCGAATAATGCGTGTTGGATAGACATGCATCAAGTCTAAACAAGCGGTCCTTGATGCGCAGTCAGCGGTAAAGATGCCCTGAGCCGAAGCCCTAAAATTGGGGCTCTGCTTGATGCTCGAGCCCATCCTTTACCCATCTCACCATGTCCACCCCTCTGGGCCACAGCGCCGCCCCACCCTCTGACCCTGCCCATTCGGTGCTGGCCTTTGCCAACTGCCTGTGGCGGGTTCGCCGGCCCAGGCCCTTTGTGTTGGTGATTGAAGGCGAAGTCGGCACCGAAGCCTCGGCACCGAGCGACTACTTGCACGACAAACTCTTGTTGCCAGAATGGCGCGAAGCCTTTTACCAATTGGTCGATGCCACAGGCTTGGTGGTTTGCCTGAACTCTCACACCCAACACCCCACCTACCGCGACGTGCGCGGGCGCTCCAGCAAAGGGCGCCTCAGCCAAGGCGAGTACTACCACCACGATGGATGCACCGGCCCCGTGAAGCCCCGCTTTGTGGAAATTCGCTGCCCCATTCAACCGCAAACACGCGGCATCGCCACCGCCGTGGCACCGCACCGCGATGTGGTGAACGCCATGGTGCAAGTGCTGCCCACCGAGTTGGCCGCCACACCTGCTTTGGCCGGTCTTGACATGAACCTGGCCACCATCGGCCTCATGGACGATGCCGCGCTCGACCACTTGCAAGGCCTCATCACGCGCACCGTGCGCAAAAAGCTCAATGCCGAAGGCGCACGCAGCTACTTTC
This sequence comes from Comamonadaceae bacterium, assembly GCA_947451285.1. Classification (GTDB taxonomy): domain Bacteria; phylum Pseudomonadota; class Gammaproteobacteria; order Burkholderiales; family Burkholderiaceae_C; genus Limnohabitans. The sequence goes on along the minus strand of CANFYL010000047.1, from coordinate 7,914 downwards.
GACAAGTGGACGCCGCAGCCAATGCCTACTTTGAACCTTGGGACTTGGGCGAGAGCCGCTTCATCGCCAACGCCAACAGCGGCGTGACCATGCAACACCGACGCGCCTACCAAGCCCCACACACGGGCGGCGTGGCCCATGGCCATTTGGTCAAGCGCTGGACGAATGAAGAACTGCTGCTACCCGGTCAGGTGGTAGACCAAGCCTTGATTGCGGCGCTGTGCAGTGAGGAAGGGGATGAAGTGGACGGGGAGCGGGCTGAGGGGTGTTACCACGGGGCGCATTGATTTTGCGGGGTTGAGTTTTTACCGCGCTATCTTCATCCAATTCGGTCAGCAAAACGACGTTGGGTGCTGCGAAAGCCGCTGTCCGTGTGATGGGATGCTGTGGCATTGAAAAAGGGGTTGACCAAGGCTACAACGCTCAGCCTAGGCAAGTAGCGCGGTGATTTCAGGGAGATAGGGTGTGGACATGACTGTGACATGGTGGTGAACGCAAGAAATTGCAATCGATGCATGCGCACTTTGGTTCATCCAGCGCTGCTGAGCCTTGGCGCAGTTCGCGGGCGCAAGCGCCACTTCGCGATCCACACCAACAGGTGGCGGGATCCGGCCAACAGGGTGGATTGGGCCCAGAGTTTATTGACCCATCCCACCACGCGGTTCATCTCGCCAGCCATCATGGCATCGTAGACAGCACGTGCGACATCGTTGGGGTCGCTCAGGCCTCCTTGCGCCAAGGCCGAACCGCCCATCTCAGCGCGGTCCACAAAGCCAGTGGCCGTCATGCCGGGGTTAATGACCGTGGCACTGACCCCACTGCCTTCCAACTCTGCGTGGAGCGCCTCGGTGAACTGCATCACATAGGCTTTGCTGGCACCGTAACTTGACATGCCAGGACAAGGCTGAAAGCCAGACGTCGAGCCGATGTTGGCAATGCGTCCATAACCCTGACGTTTGAAGTCTTTGACGAATAAGCAGGTCAACTCGGTCAAGGTGAGCACATTGAGTTGAAGCATTTGGCGGTAGACATTCACTTGGCCATCCACCACCTTTTTTTAGTCGCCAAAGCCCGCGTTGTTCACCAAGATGTCAATCGCCAGACCCTGCTGGTGGCAGTGGTCGTACAAAGTTTGTGCGGCACCGGGAACGGCCAAATCCAACGCCAACGCATGAACGTTGATGCCATGCTCAGCTTGCAAATTCTTGGACAGCGTTTGAAGCTTGTCTGCGCTGCGTGCCACGAGCAACAGGTTGTGACCACGCTGGGCCATCACATGCGCTAATGCCATCCCTATACCGTTGCTCGCACCAGTGATCAGTGCAAATTCAGAGGTATTAGACGTGACCTTCATTCGGCCCGCTCCCATGTTTGGGTGCGAAAGAATGGGCCGATGTAGCCACGCAAGTTGAGTTTTGCCCCCCCCTCTGCCATACGAATCTTGAGTCTGTAGGTTTTCCCATTGTCAGGATCCAGAATTTCTCCGCCCTCATACCACTGACCGTCAGCAGCCAATTTGCCACCTCGAATGATTTCAAGCCCAGTCATCGGCTGGTCTTTGCGATCGTCTGTACACGCTTTGCAGGTGGTTGCTTCTTTTGACGCATCAGCAGCAAGACTGCGCACGATACGTCCACTGAGGCCGTTGCTGCTCTCAGTGATGCGCACTTCACCACGGGGTTTGCCCGTGTTGTCGTCAATCGTGCGCCACAAGCCAACGGGGCTGGTTTGTGCAAAAGTCACACCGGCGTGCAAGAACAGGGCTGCAACGGCAGTGATACAAGTGACATACAGGTACTTCTTCATACGAGGATTCCTTTCTCAGTGGTTTCACGACATGTGAACAATGTTTACTTTATAACTCCTTCAAAGATTCGTCAATATTTTTTTAGTTCTTTGTAATTCACCCAAGAACTTATGATCATTGAATGACCAAATCAGATTCTGTTGTTTCAATACGCGCGAGTTATCACTATGGTGATTTACCGCAGGCTTTGAAAGTGCTGACTCTAGAGATGCTCAACGAGCACGGCGCAGAAAGATTCTCTCTGCGCCAAGCAGCCACCAAATTAGGTGTGGCACCCAGTGCGGTATACCGTCACTTTGCTGACAAATCCGAATTGTTAAGCGCTGTCGCAGACGATGGATTTGTGGCTATGGGAGCGCTTTGGTTGGAGCGTGTCGCCCAATTAAATCTCCCGGGTGATGCCGACATGGGCATGCTCAACTTAGCGCATTTTTCAGCGGGTGCCGATGCATATTTTCAGTTTGGCTTGGATCATCCTGCTTTGTTTCAGCTGATGTTTGGGCCCCATGGCAGAGCTTCAGCCGCCCGGTTTATGCAAGGTGCCGATTTGCCATCTAACCCCTACGCCATGTTGAGCCAATCTTTAGATGGCTTGTGCTCTGCAAAGGTCATCACACCTCAAGCCAGAGAAAATGCCGAGGTGACCGCCTTTGCCGGCATCCACGGCCTGACGTGTTTGACGATTTCGGGTGTCTTCAAAGATTTAGACTTGGCGCAAAAGTGGCAACAACTAGAAGTGGTTAAAAGCAATATTTTGGGCGGGCTATTGGCATGGCAAGCTGTGCAACAGTTCAAAGCGACTTTGTAAAAAAAGACCACGCCTCTTGTCACTGCGGCGGCTCTCGGATGTGCAAGGTGTATGCACTGGCTGAGGATGGATATCGGAAAACTTATCGCATCCTCACGCATCTGAATCCATCAAGACACTGGCTTTTCTGAATTAGGGCGGCGCAAATCAGCCAGCATGAAACCGCAAGCAAAGAACCAGACAATCGGTCCTGACACAGTCGGCAAATTGGGTTCGATCACACCCGATACCAGCATCGCAAACATGAAAGACAGATCACCAATGCCGATCACCACCAACGCCAGTATGAAAGCCATGACCGATCGGGTGTGCCAGTACCAAGCGGCCAGCAACACACCAAGGACGCCGTAACCACCCACGTCCAAGCAAAAGTTGATCAGCAACTGCGAGTGCGCAAACAAAGTGACGGCGTCGGAAGCATTCTGAAAGGCATCGCGTGTAACAACAGATCCGCCAATCAGCATTTGCCACAAGCCTCTTGGTGCATCGCGCAGATACTGGTGAACGCCTTCCGCGCCAACCCAGATGTGTAACACCCCCCAGTACAACAATAGCCAAATGCCGATTTTTCCAGCAGTGCCAAGCGAGGAATGAGGTTTCAGAAGTGTCATTTATACGTTCCTAAGTACAATAAAAATTAAATAATATACGAATAATTTATTCAATTAAAAATTCAGACAATCACAGCGATTGGATTTTCCTCATCGCCGCTGCCCGTTATGACGGACGCTTTCCGGTCAAATTCCTAGAAAATGTTTGTTCTGTCCTTCATCAGGAGTTTGCATGACTTGGTTGATCTTGGGTTTGGTTCTTTTTTTGGGTGCACATTCAACGCGCATCTTTGCTGAAGGATGGCGAACAAGAACCATCGAGGCCTGGGGTGAAAAGCCGTTCAAAGGGGTCTACGCTTTGGTGTCTTTGTTGGGTTTTTATGCCTTGATCGTTGGCTATGACCAAGTCCGTCTGCAGCCGGTGGTCATCTGGCAGCCCCCCATCGCGACTCGCCACATCAGTGTGCTCTTGATGTTGTTTGCAAGCATCTTGCTGGTGGCAGCGTACATCCCAGCCAATCATCTCAAAGTGCGCCTGCGCCACCCCATGGTGTTGTCCGTCAAGGTGTGGGCCTTGGCGCATGTGTTGTCAAACGGAAATTTGGCGGATCTGATCTTGTTCGGTGCGTTTTTGGCGTGGTCCGTTATGAACTTCAAATCTGCGCGTGCACGCGACCGCACGCAAGCCGAGCAGCAAGCGCTGGTGTCAGATGCAACTGCGCAACCCGTTCTTCACAAAACATCTGCAACGCTGATTACGTTTGGCGTTGGAGTTGTTCTTTGGGGGCTCATCACCTTTGTTTTGCATGCCCGGGTGGTTGGCGTGTCGCCGCTGGGTTGAGATGTCAGACGCGTCAAGCTAAAGCGCTGGTTTTCTCATCGCCTCGGCAAATAACCCACTCTCCAACCAACCCGCCAGCCATGCCTTCACTGCGGGCAGAGGCAAGGCTTTGAACCGCTCGGGGTCAACGGCGGCGAACTGACGCACAAAGGGAAAGATACCGATGTCGGCCGCACAGGGGCTGACGCCGCCCAGTTGCGGTTGGGTGTGTAGAGGCTGTTCCAGCGGACCGAGCAGCACGGCCACGGCTTGCTGAAAGTGATGTTCGCGCGTCATGGCATCGGCAAAGCGCTGCGGGTATTTGTAGCGGTCGAGGTGATGCTTGAAAGGCCCGTCACAGGCCTGCTGCCAGGCCATATTCTTGGCGGTTTGGGCACTGGCCCACCAATGGTCTGCGTCGCCGGTTTGTTCGAAAGCCCAGCGCATGATGTCCAAGCTTTGCTCCAACACTGCACCGCTGGGCATCACCAGCACAGGCACTGTGCCTTTGGGGGATAGCGCCAGCATGGCGGGCGGTTTGTCGCGCAACGACACCTCGTGCGCCTGGAAGGCCACGACGGCTTGCAGCAAGGCCATGCGGGCACGCATGGCGAAGGGGCAACGGCGGTAGGTGTAGAGCAGCGGAAGGGTCATGGGTCGATAAAAAGCCGCCAACCCTCACAGGCTGGCGGCTTCTATTTTTACACCGCGTGGTGGGTTGTGCTTTAAACCGATGCGAACGGCAAGGTGCGCAAACGCTTGTTGGTCAAGGTAGCCACAGCATTGGCCACGGCCGGCGCAATGGGCGGCAGACCGGCTTCACCGATGCCACCGGGGTGGTTGTCGGTGGGCATGACTTTGACGCTGATCAGCGGCGTCTCGTTGGCGCGCAAGATGCGGTAGCTGTTGAGGTTGGTTTGTTGTGCCTCGCCATTTTTGAGCGTGATGCGCTCATGCAATGCCGCGGACAAACCAAAGACCACCGAGCCTTCCACTTGCGCTTGAATGTTGCGAGGTTGCAAGGCGTGGCCGCAATCCACCGCAGCCCAGACCTGGTGAACACGTGGCCGACCGCCTTCCATTGAGACCTCGGCCACCATGGCGATGTGGGTGTTCCAAGCGTCTGAATATGCCAAGCCCAAAGCGCGACCTGCGGGCAAGGTACGGCCCCACTTCGCCATAGCACCGACTTCGCGGACCACGGCTGTCGCACGTGGGTTCTTCTCCAGCAGCTGCAAGCGATAGGCCAGTGGATCTGCACCCACACCACGCGCTACTTCGTCGATCAATGTTTCAATCGCAAACTTGGTGTAGCCCGGGCCCACCGCACGCCAGAAGCCTGCTTGCACGCCGCGCTCTTCGATCATGAATTGCACGTTGTGGTTGTCGATGTTGTAGCTGATCTCAACGCCCTCCATGACAGGTGCATCTTTGCCGCCCGCTGCTTTGAAGGCCGGGGGCGCCACGCGCGCGTAGATACCCTCAGACACTACGCGGTGCAACAAGCCGGTGATCTTGCCTTGCGCATCCACGGCCGCCACCAGATGTTGGCTGGTCAAGGGGCGGTATTTGTCGTGTGCGATGTCGTCTTCGCGAGTCCAGATGACTTGGATCGGTGTGCCAGGGATGGCCTTGGCAACCAAGGCGGCATCGACAGCGTAATCAGGCTCCACACGCCGACCAAACCCGCCACCAAGCAAGGTGATGTTGATGTTGATGTTCTCTGGCTTGAAACCCGCCGCCCCCCCGATGGCTCCGATCAAGAAGGTCGGCGACTGGGAAGGCGCCCACACTTCGATCTTGTCGCCATCGACCTTAGCCGTGCAGTTCATCGGCTCAAGGCAGATGTGGCTGACCATCTCGCTGGTGTAGGTGGCGCTAAAGGTTTTGCTGGCCCCCGCAATGCTCAGGGGTGCGTTGCCATGGTTCAAAAACTCGATGCCCTTGTCGAGTAAGTTTTCAGAGCGGGTCACGTACTCGGCCAGCACTTTGTCGGTTTGATGGCTGCGTGCCTTTGACTTGGTGGTCCACTCAGGCTTGAGCAAGTCGCGCGCTTTGCGTGCAGTGTGGAATGAATCGGCCACCACCGCCACGCCATAGGGCAAAAGCACCACGCGCTTGACGCCGGGCACCGCCGCCGCGGCGCTGTCGTCGACGTTGACCAAGGTTTCGCCATGCACCGGTGCGCGCAACACCGACGCCCAGAGCATGCCTGGCATGCGTTGGTCGATGCCGTACTTGGCTGTGCCATTGGATTTAGAGGCCACGTCCACACGCGCAATGTCTGTGCCGATGATTTTGAAATCACGCATGGGCTTGAGCATCGACTTTTCGACCTTGGGCAATTCACTGGGAACCTGCGCCACTTTGGCCAAGTCACCGTAGCTCATCTTGCGGCCACTGCTGTGGATGACTTGACCCTTTTCGGTGCGCAATTCAGCCACGGGCACGTTCATGTTTTTGGCTGCGATGTCGAGCAAGACCAAGCGCACTTGTGCACCAGCCATGCGAATCGGGTCGTAATAACCTTGCACCGTGCGCGAGGCACCGGTGATCATGCCGCCACCAAAACGCGGATTGCCAAACACCTTGGGGTTGCCAGGCGCTTGGATGACTTTGACGTTTTTCCAATCGAGGTCGAGTTCTTCGGCCAGCAACATGGGCATGGCGGTCATGGTGCCTTGGCCCATTTCAGCGGCGGGCGACATCAATGTGACGGTTCCATCAGATGCAATGTTGACCCAGCCGTTGGGGTTGAAGTTGGCAGTTTGTGCGTACGCGAGTTGCGATGCGGTGAGGCCAAAAGAAACGCTCAGGGCCAGCGAACCGGAGCTTGCCAAAAAGGAGCGACGTGAGAGTTCTGCGATGGTCTTCATGCTTTGCTCCCTCTCAGGGTTTTCTGTGCCGTCGAAACAGCGCTGGCAATTTGGTTGTAAGTGCCGCACCGGCACAAGTTGCCGCTCATGGCTTGCAAGATGTCAGTGCGCGATAGCGGCGCTTTGCTGACGTTCAACAATTTGGCAGCGGACATCATTTGTCCCGACTGGCAATAGCCGCACTGGGGGGCTTGCTCTTTGTTCCATGCGGCTTCAAGTGCTTTGCCGGTGCGGGTCTGCACCAAACCTTCAATGGTCGTCACCTTGCGCCCCGCCACACTGCTGAGAGGGATCGAACATGATCGAACCGGTTCACCATCGAGGTGGACCGTGCATGCACCACATTGCGCAACACCGCAACCAAACTTGGTGCCGGTGAGTTGCAGTTCTTCTCGAATAACCCACAGCAAGGGTGTGTCTGGCGTGGCATTCGCTGACACCTTCTTGTTGTTGACGGTGATCTGAACCATGAGGTCTCCTTGTTCAAGTTCAATTCAATAAAAGGGCGAGTCTAGCCATACTCCCTCTCACCAAACTCAATAAAAACATGGGGGTTACCCGGGTTGATCACCCGTTTGGATTCGCGCGTTGTGAGCTTGTTCTTTCTGTCTGCCCATCAAGCGAAAAAACCGCCAACCCTCTCAGGTTGGCGGCTTCTTTGTGGCGTGTCTGAAGTGTTTTACTTCTTGCTCGGCGGCAAGTCGGTGCAAGACCCATGCGCCACTTCTGCCGCCATGCCGATGCTTTCGCCCAGCGTTGGGTGGGGGTGAATGGTTTTGCCGATGTCCACCGCGTCTGCGCCCATCTCAATCGCCAGCGCGATCTCACCGATCATGTCGCCCGCGTGGGTGCCGACCATGCCGCCGCCCAAAATCTTGCCGTGGCCGTGGGCCTCGGGGGAATCATCAAACAGCAGTTTGGTCATGCCTTCGTCGCGGCCGTTGGCAATGGCGCGGCCTGAGGCGGTCCAAGGGAACAGACCTTTTTTGACCTTGATGCCTTGGGCCTTGGCTTGGTCTTCGGTCAGGCCGACCCAAGCCACTTCGGGGTCG
>CANFYL010000046.1 GCA_947451285.1 Comamonadaceae bacterium | reverse complement strand
GCATGGACATGAACCCTTCTGCCAAGAAGAAGTTTTTTCAGACCAACGCGCAAGCCTTGTTCAAAATTCCAACCCCCAAAACCAGCATTTGAAGCTGAGGTAACTGCATGAAACGTTTTCTGCTTGCGTGCTTGACATGTGTCTTCGCCGTTCAAGTCTGGGCTCAGGCCAGCAACACCTCCATCAAAATCATCGTGCCCTTCACCCCCGGCACGGGGATGGACACCATTGCACGCACGGTGCAACCGCGTCTGGCCGAAAAGCTGGGAATGCCTGTGGTGGTGCAAAACATGCCTGGTGCCAGCGGCAACATTGGCGCCGAGTTTGTGTCCAAGTCAGCGGCGGACGGCAACACCATCCTCATGGGTGCCAACACCATGCTGATGGCGTCGCAACTCTACAAAACCACCAGCTACAACCCGGTGAAAGACTTTGCACCTGTGTCCATGGGTGCCTATGGCACCTTGATGCTGGTGGCTCATCCAAAGACCGAGATCAAAACCGTGAAAGACTTGGTGGCCGCTGCACGCGCCAAACCGGGCTTCATCACCTTTGGTTCACCCGGCGTGGGCACGCCCCACCACATGGCCATGGAGCTGTTCAAGCTCGAGACCAAGGCGTTCATGCTGCACGTCCCTTACCGTGGCACAGCGGGTTACACCCAAGACTTGCTTGCGGGCGAGTTGATGGTGGGCTTTTTGCCGATCCACGTGGCCCAAGGGTTTGTGAAGTCCGGCAAGCTCAACGCTTTGGCGGTGGGCAGCCCCAAACGCCACCCTGTCGCGGCCGACGTACCCACCTTCTTGGAGTTGGGATACAAAGAAATCGACGTGGACCTGTGGTATGCGTTTTTTGTGCCCATCAAAACACCTGCTGCTTCCGTCAAATCGCTCAGCAGCGACTTCGCCAGCATCTTGCAACAGCAAACCCTGAAAGACATCTTCAGCCGCGCCGGCTTGGATGCCAGCCATTCAACCCCTGACGAGCTAGGCGCCATCGTGGCCAAAGACTACCCGCGCTGGGGCCGCGTGATTCAACTCAAAGGCATCGTCGCCGAATAAGCGCGAATCTTGAGACGAGACCACCGAAGCAGGTCTCGTCGTCTGTTGGCTTGGCCGCGCGACCGTTTTAGCCGCTCACCACCTCGCCGCCCAAGGCCTCGAACAAATCTGGCAAGAGCTTAGACAGCTCGCCAGTGGCAATTGCCACGTCTGCATCAAAGCCCTCATCTTTATCTGAAGAAGTGCCCTCGAGCACCACGTCCAGAAAAGTGAGCTTTTTCAACTGCAAGGCTTCGGTCAATACAAAAGACACACGGCTATCCCAAGTCAGAGCCAAGCGAGTTGGCAACTTGCCTCCCTCGACGTGTTGTTTAACCTCAAGGGTGTCAAGTGGATGGCGGACATAACGCACCACCGATTTAGATTCGTCGGCTGCCTTGAGTTCGCATTCGCGGTCTACGCTCAAGACACGAGGAGGTTCTTGTGTGATCAACCAGGTCATCATGGCGGCTTGCGCCGACATGTGGGTGTTGATCAAGCTCACAGTCAAGCCACCACAACTCGTGACCAAACGCGTGACCACCTCGTCGGTTTTGGCTTGACTGCCTGCATCCAAAACCAGCAACTGAGCCACAGGATTGATCCACACCAACACCGATGACTCCTTACTGAACGCCTGAGGCATCAAGGACATGCGAATGTCATCTTTGATCTGACGCAATTCTTTCTTACCAGGTTGACGCCCCGTGCTGGCTTCAATATGGGCGCTGCGCTCCTTGGCTTGGCGGGCGACCACCGAACCCGGTACGGATTTGGTTTCAATTTTGAGCTTCAAAATCAACTGACCCGCCACGGCTTCCACGAAGGGGCCATGGGCCTCGCCACGGGGCTGAACCCAACCCACCGATTTGTCTTGGCTGGCGCTACAGGGCTCAAAACGTTCGGCGTCTAGGGCCTCTTCGAGCGCGCTCAGAGTCGGCGCCCAACCCTCACTTATCCGAAACACAGTCACATTTTTAAACACGTCTTGCCTTTGTCATCACAAAAAGAAAATCCCCAGTACCTCGGATGCACTGGGGACTGTTGTTACCTGTCGATTTGTAGTTTAACTTGCCCCCTCACAACCACCCACCAGGGACACAGGCCTGGGGCATGAAGCAGACTTGCCTTCATGGGTTTGCCCGCTTGCGAGGGCGACAAGAAGTGATGTAGTATTCACTACATGGAAGTTGGCTCTCTCTTTTCCTCTCGTTGATTTGCCTCATCCTCACTCAAGGAAGCTCTATGTACGATGTATTTCAAGTCGAAAAACTGATTGAACTCTGGCTGACAGAAGACATCGGTTACTGCGATCTAACTGCGCAACTGATGATTGCTGAAGATGCTGTCGGCACTTTTCATATGAACGCACGCGAACCTATGCATGTTGCTGGTATCGCGGTGGCTGCCCGCGTGTTCACCAAGTATGACCATCGACTCAGCGTGACTTGCCATGTGAAAGAAGGCGACAAGGTCAGCAAAGGCACCAAATTGCTCACCGTCACTGGCCCTGCCCGCAGCATCCTCACCGCCGAGCGCCCGGCTCTCAACATTGCGCAACGTCTGTGCGGCATTGCCACTGAAACCGCACGCTACAACGCCGAGATCGCTGGCACCCGTGCGCGACTGATTGATACCCGTAAAACGACTCCTGGTCTGCGGATGCTTGAAAAACACGCCGTCGTCTGTGGCGGTGGACTCAACCACCGCTTGGGATTGGACAACGGCGTGATGCTCAAAGACAACCACATCGTGGTCGCTGGCAGCATCTCCCAAGCCGTGGCCAATGCGCGCAAGCTGCTGCCGGTGTTGACCAAAATCGAAGTGGAATGCGACCGCGTGTCGCAAGTCAAAGAAGCGCTTGAAGCTGGTGCAGATGTGATCATGCTCGACAACATGGCACTGGAGGACATCAAAACGTCCGTGAGCATCGTGGCCGGTAAAGCCCAAATCGAAGCCTCCGGTGGCATCAATATTCACACCATCAAAGGCATCGCCCAAACTGGCGTGGACTTTATTTCGACCAGCAAAATCACGCAAGCAGCGCCTCCCGTAGACATCGGTCTTGACGACTGATCCTGTGTTGCATCTGGGCATGCAATGTCAGGTCAATTCTTCTTCGTTGTAGGCCCAAGCGGCGCAGGCAAAGACAGCTTGATCTCGGGCGTTCAGCCCTTGCTCAAACCTGGCGCTTTTGTGTTGGCACGTCGCGTCATCACCCGCGAGGCCATGGCAGATGCCGAAGACCATGACAGTTGCAGCGAAAGCAGCTTTTTAGAGCGCGAAAAAAACGGTGACTTCCTAATCACTTGGCAAGCCCACGGCTTGCACTATGGCCTACCTAACGCCTTGCTGCAACAAATCGAGCAAGGCATCCATGTGATCGCTAACGGCTCGCGCAACATGATTGAGGCACTGAAGCGCTCTGTGCCCTCCTTACAGGTGATAGAAGTTACAGCGCCTAAAGAAGTCCTGCGTTCCAGATTGACAGCGCGCAAACGAGAGTCCGCGCAAGACATCGAACAAAGACTGCAACGCGCCGCCTTGGCGATGCCTCAAGGGATCAGCTGCCAACAAGTCATGAACGACATGACGCTAGAAATTGGCATCAGTCGCTTGAAGGCCGCTTTATTAAAAAGTTTGCAAGAGACACCAGAGGTAGCGCGCTTACTTTTTCAAAAAATTTGCGGTCAACATTTAAGCCAAGCGGACTACCAACGATTACTTCCCGCGGTGACCCAAGAGCACTTTCATTTCAACGACGTTCAGGCCTTTCTCGTTGCATGCACGCAGCAGCTGCAAGAAGACGAGATCATTGCCATTGCACAAGCCCGAACCTTGCTTTACCCGCGTATTTCTTGGCCCAAACCCATGGTGGTTGATAAACACTCCATGGGTGGCACACCAGGCAGCCGCGTCACCATGGTGGTCGTTCCCATTGTGGCGGCGCATGGCCTGTTGATTCCTAAAACGTCTTCGCGTGCGATCACGTCTGCAGCTGGCACAGCAGATGCCATGGAGGTACTGGCCCGGGTTGATCTTAATTTTGAAGAGGTTCAGCAATGTGTCAACGCTACCAACGGCTGCATTGCCTGGAACGGCAAGCTCAACCATTCGGTGTTGGATGATGCCCTCAACCCCATGGTCCGCCCGCTGGGGCTTGACACACGCAGCTGGTCGGTCGCATCCATCTTGTCCAAAAAATTCACAGCAGGCGCAACCCATGTGGTGATTGATATTCCTTATGCCGATAGCGGAAAAGTCAAGACAGAAGAAGAGGCGATTGAACTGGCCATGCTGTTCGAACGTGTTGGCGCCGCGATAGGCTTGGTGGTCAAGGCATTTGCGACAAATGGCAATGCGCCCATTGGTCGTGGAATAGGGCCGGCGCTTGAGGCCAGGGATGTGATGCAAGTTCTCGACAACCATCCGGATGCACCTACTGACTTACGGGATAAGGCTTTGTTTTTTTGTAGCCAAATCTTGGCGCTTGATCCTCACGTGGGCCATGTTGATCAAGGCTTGCTTATGGCTAAGAAACTCTTGCAATCAGGTGCTGCGCGTCAAAGCTTTGAGGCCATCATTGCCGCACAAGGCGCCATAGAAGCTGCACCCAGGAATGTATTGCAAGTTGAAGTGCGATCCGATCAAAGCGGTGTGGTTCGCGCCATCCATGGCAGCACCATATCTCATATTGCGCGTCAGGCGGGTGCACCTAGCATTCAACAGGCAGGCGTGGACTTAAAAAAATCAATCGGCGAATTCGTGCGCGAAGGCGAGGTGCTCTACCTGATCCAAAGCACCCATGATGGGCAACTACAAATGGCGCATCAACAAGCTCAACGCCAGCATGGCTATGACATCTCAAACTAAGACCATGCAAGGCATCAAAGAAACTCGTCAACCAAGGGCTGCCAGACGATTTCAAGCTCTTGGTTCATCGATCGCGATAAGCCGTCAATATCAGGCCACAAGGAAGCATAAGTGATATTCATGCGGTACAACTCTTTCATGGCCTCTTCTCGCACTTCCTTGTTGATCACCAACTGAACCATCAATGACTCGCCTTCTTCGCTGTAACTGTCAAGCAACTCATCGAGTGTTTTCTCCAACTGGCCAGGCACCACAAACAAACCGGATTGAGCAATCAAACGCTGATCCATGTCTGACGGCTCGCCAAACCAAACCAGCGGGAACTGGTTGTCAAAGAAATACTTTTCAAAATTGTGTGGCACCCTTGGATCGATGGTGTGGCGCGTTAAAGCTGGATCAAATCGAGGCACCCTATGCCACAGCACAGGCGTGTTAAGTGCGTAAACGACGGAGTCGTTGTATGCCGATTCCAAAGCAAAAAAAGCTGCCACAAAGGGCGACTTGGTGAAATCGAGCAAACGGGTCGCACCCCCGTGGTGTTGCATCATGGCGATGCATCTCAAATCGTTCTGCAACAAATTGTGATCCGACAGGTGGACGTGGGCCTTGCGTCTAAAAATGCGCAAAGTGCGCCGCTCCAGCAGTGGCCAAAGCCTTTTGTCATTGGAAAAACGCATCAAGCGCCGCGACAAAGAACTCAACAGCGGCAAGTCGGCTCTAGGTTGCCCACGAAACGCCCACTGGTTGAGTTGTGTAGTGTGGTCTAAAAACTCTGCCCAACTTCGAATATGAATGACTTTCATCGACACAATACCTCATGACTCAATTCATCTTAACAGCCTGACTTTTTAGCCTGGGCACCAAGATGTATGCTTTGAGTCAAATTGACGCTCATGCCCTTCAGTGATAAAACTTTGTAACAAAGGAAATTCATATGCCCATCAGCCTGCCCCGCAACAAGCATTTATTCGTTGGCATTTCTTTGTTCATGCTCAATTTCAGTGCCTCATGGGGGCAAGTCATTGAGCCTGTTGGCCAGTTTCCAAGCAAACCGATCACCGTCGTGGTCAACTTTCCAACCGGTGGTGGTACCGACATTCTGGCGCGCATGCTGGGCAACCATTTCAACGATATTTTTGGACAAACAGCGGTCATTGAAAATCGCCCCGGCGCCAGCGGAAACCTAGGCGCCAAGCATGTTGCCGACAAAGCACCCGATGGTTATTCGCTGCTGATGGTCAACAGTTCGTTTGCCATCAATCCTGGCGTTTTCACGAACATGCCATTCGACCCCAAGAAAGATTTCACGCCGCTCATTAATGTGGCGTTCGTACCTTCTGTCTTGGTGGTGCCCGCTGACTCCCCCTACAAAAAATTGTCCGATCTGATTGCCGAAGCCAAGCCAATGAAGAACACCGTGTCCTTTGGGTCATGCGGCAATGGCACACCACAACATTTGGCCGGTGCGGTGCTCAACATCAGTGCAAATACTCACATCACGCATGTGCCCTACACGGGTTGTGGGCCGGCGCTGCGTGATGTCTTAGGTGGTCAAGTCCCCTCGGCCATCATCACTGCGTCTAGTGCGGCACCGCACATCAAGTCGGGCAAATTGGTGGCACTGGCGATCACTTCAGCAGAACGCACAGCGCAACTGCCCAATGTGCCAACTGTGGCCGAACAGGGATACCCCGGCTATCAAATCAACCAGTGGCATGGTTTGCTGGCACCTGCCAATATGCCCGTCGCCTTGCAGGCCAAGCTATACGACAGGTTATTGAAGATTGTTCAAAACCCAGAGGTCAAAGACAAGCTCTTGTCCATGGGCTACACACCCGCCTATGACGATCCTGCTGCATTCAAGAAGATCGTTCATGATGACATTGACCGTTTCTCCAAGGTCACCAAGTTGATGGGTTTGAAATCGGATTGATGCGCCATCCATCACAAGCTGACCATTTATGTGATGGATGAGCCACAGCGATAGGCGCTGGCTTACTTGCTTTCGCTTTTCACATCACCCCACACGCGGCGCGCCACTTCCACGACACGTTCGAGTTTTCGCCATTGGTCATCGTGGGTGATGATGTTGCCGTCCACCGTGCTGGCAAAGCCACACTGCGGGCTCAGCCCCATGTCTTCCAGCGGCACGAGACGGCTGGCGTCGTCGATGCGGCGCATCAAGTCGTCGGCATGTTCCAAGCGGCCAAACTTGGTGGTCACCAAACCCAACACAACCTTCACGCCTCGCGGCACATGGCGCAGCGGCGCAAAGTCGCCCGAGCGCTCGTCGTCGTACTCCAACAAAAAGTGGTCTACCGCAAGCCCACCCAACACGGTGTCGGCAATGCGCTCGTAGCCACCCTCTGAAATCCAGCCACTGCGTGAGTTGCCGCGACACACATGAATGCCAATGGCCGTGTCAGGACGGCGGTTGGCAATGCAGGCATTGGTCAAGTCCACGTAGCGCTGCAAGCGCGCTTGCGGGTCGTCCCCTGAAGCCACCACCTCGGCGCGCATGCGGTCGCTGATGAAGTAGGTCATCAAGGGGTCATCGATCTGGATGTAGCGACAACCTGAGGCTTCCAGCGCGGCAATTTCAGCGCGGTACACCTTCACCACATCGGAAAAAAACTCTTCCATGTCGGGGTACGCGGTGGATGACACCGCTGCACGCCCGCCATGGAAGTGCAAACGCGTGGGCGATGGCAAGGTGATTTTGGCTGTGCGCTGAGTCACGCCCTGCAAATAGCTGAAGTCGGGCGCCGTGATGGGCGCGTTCGCGCCCAGACGCCCGGTGGTGACCACGTTTTTAGGGACGTACTTCCAGCCATGGTCGTGGTCGTGGTCGTGGTCATCGTGGTCCGTGTGCGAGGCTACGAAAGCCTGGGCCGGGTTGCCGTCTTGAATCTCGACGCCTGAGAGGCCTTGCACAAAGTCAATCCACCAGTTCTCACGGCGGTATTCACCATCGACTACCACGCCAAAGCCACAGGCCTCTTGGCGTTTGACCACCGCAGCAATGGCAGCGTCTTCGGCGTGGCGCAAAGCGGCTTTGTCGATCTGACCGTGTTGAAACTGATCGCGCGCAGTGATCAATTCAGACGGCCGCAACAAACTGCCGACTTGGTCGGCACGAAAAAAAGGTTTGCTCATGGTGATGTCCTGGATCAACGGGCGCGCGGCGGATCACGCACGTCTTTTTGTTCTTGAAACTCCACGTTGTAGAGCTCGCCATTGACTTTTTCGACCTTGCGCACGTACACACTTTGCACAATGTCTCGGGTGTTGGCATCGATAAAGATTTGGCCGCGTGGGCTCTCAAAGATTTGGCCCTTCATGGCAGCCAGCAAAGCGTCACCATCGCCCTTGCCTGCCGTCTTTTTGAGCGCTTCGTAGATCAGGCGCGTGCCATCGTAGCCAAACACAGCCACCGCATTGGGGCGCATGTTTTGGTTGGCTTTTTTGAACTCAGCCACAAACTTCTTGTTCAGCGCCGAGGGGTGGTCGGTCGAATAGGGGTAAGACGTGACGATACCCAGGGTGGCGTCGCCCATGCTGTTGAGGATGTCGTCGTCCACCACATCGCCGGTGCCAATCAAGCGTATGCCCGCACGGGCCAACCCGCGCTCGTTGAACTGTTTCATCACCTGGGTGCCAATGCCTGAGGGAACAAACACGAATACGGCATCGGGCGAGAGGTCGCGCACTTTTTGCAAGAACGGTGAAAAATCGGGGCTGCGCATCGGCACGCGCAAAGACTCCATGATCTGCCCACCATTGAGCAAAAAGCGGTCGACAAACGTGCGCTCAGCATCAATGCCGGGGCCGTAGTCAGACACCAGGGTCACCACCTTGCGGATGTTGTTTTTGGAAGCCCATTCGGCCACAGCTACGGTAATTTGGGGCAAGGTCATGGACACGCGCACCATGTAGGGCGAGGCGTCAATCACCGATGAGGTAGCCGCCAACATATTGACCATCGGCGTTTTGGACTGAGTCGCAATCGGTCCTGTGGCCAGCGCCAGCGGGGTTAAGCCAAAACCGGCCAGCACATCGACCTTGTCGTTGACCACCAGTTCTTGCGCCAGGCGCTTGGTAACGTCGGGCATGCCGGTGTCGTCTTTCACAATCAACTCAATTTGACGGCCTGCAATGTTCACACCTTGCTGGGCCATATAAAGCTTCACCCCAGCCAACATTTGCTTGCCGGTGGAGGCAAAGGGGCCGGTCATGGGCGTGAGCAAACCAATTTTGAATGGCTTGTTTTGCGCGCTTGCGGGATTGAGGCCCATCACGATGGGGGCGGCCACCATGGCCTTGATCAGACTGCGTTTGTCCATGTTTGTCTCCTGTTGTTGTCGTTAAAAAATCAAAGGCTAACACCCGCCTCCGCTGCAGCGCGTTCGTGAATGACACGGCGCATCAACAGCCCAGGTTTATCGGGCGCGAAATTCAAATCGAATTGCGGTTGGTTGTCGTTTTGCACCACTTCCCAAATCCACTCCAAGGCGTCCACATCTTCAAGGTAAGCCTTAGCAGATGCCGTGTGCAAAAACACGTCCGAGTCCTGGTCATCCAATTTGAAGTTACGTGAATTAAACCACCAGTAATGGATGCTGCCATGGCTTTCTGGCGTGAACGCATGGGTGATATTGAAGCGAAATTCCGCCTGCGCCCCTGAGGTTGGCTGAGGATCCACAATTTTGGCAAATGCCGTGTGCAACGCGGGGGATGCAAAGCGTGCCTCGGAATAACGGTGCACGGGTTTGCCCGTCAAACCCGTGGGCATGGCGTACACGCCCGGTGGGGATGAATTTTTGAGTTCCCGGTCGATGATGATCACCTCCCCCTCTTGGCGCACCGTCAGCTTGGAGCGCGCAAACTCAGGCGTGCCAATGGCACCGGGATGCAGAAACGGAAAATGGGTTTGGTCCAACAAGTTTTCATGCATCGACACGTAGTCAGACTTCATATGAAACGCGCCAGACACCGAGGTCCATGCCGGATCATCAAGCCAATGGGTGTTGGGTATCTGTGACACATCGGCCAAGTTGGCCTCGCCCATCCAGATCCAAACCAAGGGGCCAAGCTCGACCACCGGAAAGCTGCGCACGCTGGCGTTATAGGGCGTGATTGGCATGGACGGCATGTGACTGCAGCGACCCGACGGGTCAAACTGCATGCCGTGGTAGCCACAAATCAGGGTGTCGCCTACTAAGCGCCCCTTGGCCAGCGGAAACGAACGGTGCGGGCAACGGTTGCGCACGGCTATGGCCTCTCCGCCAAGCGTGCGGTACAGCGCCACATCGGTTCCCAACAGACGACGGCTGATGATGTTGCGCGAGACTTCGCTGCTGGTAGCTGCCACGTACCAGCAATTCATGATCAATGGCGTGCGATGGTCGGCAAATCCGCCAGGTTGAAATTGGTAAACGTTCGAGGCAGTCATAGGCATGGGTATGAAAAAAACACGGGGTCAGGCATTGAGCACCAGCCGCGAACCTTGCACCCGCGAGACACAGATGCACAGTGCTGCGCCAACCGTTTTGTCCTCGGTCGACAGGTAGGTATCGCGGTGCAACAAGGGGCCATCAGCCTCCAACACCGGCAGTGGGCACACGCCACACAGGCCTTGTCGGCAATCGAACAGTGGATGCTGCCCTGCTGCTTGCAAGGCTTCCAGAATGCTGGTGTGTGCCGCCACATCGAGCGTCAGACCAGACTTGTGCAGCACCAGCTCAAAGCTTTGGGCACCATGCGGCGTGGGCGCAGTGAACACCTCGCTGCGCACCTGCTTGCTATCCCAGCCAAGGCTTGTGGCCTGACGGTAGGTGTCGTGGGCTAGGCTGATGGGGCCACACACATACACGCTGCTGGCCAAACGGCGAGCGCCCAGCCAGGCGTTCAAGTTCATCCTTTGCCCGGCATTCTCGGCACTGGCATGCACTTGTAGGCGCTCGCCGGCCATATGCTTCAGGTCTTGCAGATACGCCATCTCGCACGCTGTGCGCCCGAGGTAGAGCACCTCAAAGTCGCGCTGTCGTTGCAACAGGCTGCGCACCATGGCCATCACGGGGGTGATGCCAATGCCACCAGCAATCAACAAACTTTTGTGGTCGCGGTGGTCCAGGGTGAAGTGGTTGCGTGGGTGCGACACCGTCAAGGCCGAACCCACCTGGCACTGCGCATGCAAGTGGGCTGCCACACCGACGTCGCTTTCGCGTTTGACGGCAATACGGTAGGCCTGGCGACCATCAGCAGCTGTACCCGCCCCGCCCACCAGCGAGTAGTGGCGCACCTTGGTCTGGCCCGCTACCTCCACATGCAGGGCCACATGTGCACCCGCCTCGTAGGCCGGCAACAGCTGACCGTCGGCGGACACCAGCACGTATTCGCGCACCTCGGGCGTCAGCGCGCGCACCGACTGCACCACCAGCGCCAGCCTATTTTTCTGCACCACATGCACCCCATGAATTCATGAAGGTCAGTGTATTGATTCATGAAAAAGAATATTGAATCTATTTAAAGTCATCACCTATCTCTTTTTTGAACAAGTATGAGCACTCTGAGCAACCTCAAAACCTTTGTCGCCGTGGCCAATTACGGCGGGTTTTCACAGGCCGCACGCAAGCTGCACGTGGTGCCTTCGGTAGTGGCCAAGCGCATCACACAACTGGAACATGCCATGGGCACGCGCCTGTTTGAGCGTTCTACCCGCAGCGTGGCGCTGACCGAAGCAGGACTGCAACTCAAGGCCCGTGCCTCCGCGGTGCTGGCCGACTTTGACGACCTGGTGCACAGCGTGCAACGTGATGACCGTAAGCTCGAAGGTCATATCCGGGTGATGGCCCCCACCACGTTGACCATGCTGCACCTGGGCGCGGTGTTCAATGCCTTCATGGCACAGCACGAACGCATCACGCTGGAGATCGTGTTGGTCGATGTGTCGAGCAACCCCGAAGAACAAGGCTTTGACATGGCCATCAGCGGTCGCAGCGCCAGCTACGCCGATGTGGTCGACGTGCCCCTGTGTTCGGCACAACCTGTGCTGGTAGCCGCTCCGAACTATGTGGCCCAGCATGGCGAACCCGCGCACCCGCGCGAATTGATTGAGCACAGTTGCCTGGCGTTTGCACCCTCGGGGCGCACCTGGCAGTTTCAAAGCAGCCGAGGGGTGTTGTCGGTCGACATTCACCCGCGTCTCACGGTGGACGACAACCTCACCTTGCTGGGTGCCACCCAGATGGGCATGGGCATTGCCGTTTTACCAAGCTATGTGGCACGCAAGGCGCTGAAC
The DNA here is from genome assembly GCA_947451285.1 of Comamonadaceae bacterium. Lineage (GTDB taxonomy): Bacteria > Pseudomonadota > Gammaproteobacteria > Burkholderiales > Burkholderiaceae_C > Limnohabitans. The sequence goes on along the minus strand of CANFYL010000046.1, from coordinate 2,791 downwards.
GGGGGTGAACTGCAGCAGCTGCTCACGGCCTACCCACTACAGGACAATTGGTTTCGTGCTTTTGTGCCTAAGCGCCGCTATCGTTTGGCGCGCATTGAGGCCTTGGTGAAATGGTTGTCCGCCGACATGGAGTTGTTTGCCAATTCAAAAGCCTGAATGAGTGGGGCTTCTTGGCAAATCTCCAAATGTGAATCTAGGGCGCAATGTCAATGATTTGGATAGGCATTTTTTCTGTCAACCAGAACTTGTCGTTTTCGCCGTTCACAACCCAAACAGGCATGAGGTAATTGGGGAGATGAAGTTTTAATCGGTACAAGGGCTTTTTACTGACCACCTGTGCCTTGACCGTGACGGGCTCGATGTGTGCCTGCTCAGGGTCCATTTGACTCAAAAAGATACTTTTCTTGATCAACACTTGTAACTGCGCAGCATCAGGTAGCTGCCAATCCGACAGTCTGTAGGTTGCACCATCAGGGGTGAGAATTTGGCAATCCATCTCCAAGCTCTTGCTTGCCTTGGCCAAATCATTTCTAAATTCAACCACACCAATCTTCGAATACTTTGATAAGAACTCATCAAAAGTTAATTGAGGTGCGACCAGTCGGTTCAGCAAGGGCCCCATGTTGAGGTCAAACACAAAGCTGAGTTTTTCAGGCCCCACCCTGACCAAAGCGACTTGGTTGTTATGAACGGCTGCGGCACTGCAAATAAAAGGAGTCATCCAGAAAAACCAGATGACTCCCTTTTTCAATAATTTGATCGTGCGATCAAAACCCATTGCCTGTTATTTTTCACCAATGTACACATTGGGTTTGGAAGCGTTACCGTTGTAGGCGAAAAAGGGCATTGATCCAGTTTTACCCTTCCAAGCACCCTTCATCAGGACTTGCAGGGTAGAAGTTGAACTGGCCCCGGTAGTTTTCGATACAACTGGATAGTTCGCAACGGTGTGGGCATGGTAGTGATAGCCAAGTCCATCGTGGTCATGGCCACCAAACGAATCCAAAGTCGTGGAGTACCCCAATTTGGACGAATCGGAAGTGGTCCGGTAACGGGCAAACAAGGCCACGCCATCGTATCCAAAACCAATCAACGGTGGGTGTGTGGCATTGGTGTAATCTAAATCGTTGTAGACACCAATACCCACCGCAGCGCCACTTTGGTAACCATCAGCATGACAGTGCGGGCCACCGCCACCTTGCCCCACATGGCACCCATTGATAGAAAGCTCCGCAGCAAATTGCGATGCGCTCAGGTTGTTGTTCATCACAGGGAACATGACCGAACCATCAATCAGTATGCCGTTGTCAGCCGTGCTGGCGTAGTTATAGACATCTGCTGTGGCTGTATAGGTTGAGCCCATGTCACTCAAGAGCGTTTTCGACAAGGTATTCTCAGTCACAGCAGTGACCAAGCCATAGTCTTTCATGGGAATTGCCAGTATGTAATTGTCCAAATTGGCGTATCGGGTGACGGATGAATTGTCATAGTTCGTTCCATCTGAGGCACCAGGAGGTCTAGGCGTATCGATCATGTTGTGAGGCGCACCTGAGTTTCCGTAACTCACAATCACCATATAGGGATGGTATTTGCCAGATGAGTCCTTCTCGTTGGTGAAGAACACATAGGGCACCAAGTTTTGCCCCGGAGTTCCGTCGGCTACGGCGTTAGAAGCCAAGGTACCCGCCAAGGTTGCATCCCTGTAAGCAGAGTAAAGCGACGTGCTGTAACGCAAAGAACTGCCCTCGGCTTGCATTGCCGAATAAATTGTTTGCAGCATGGCATCAGCACTGCTCTTGGTAGCAGCATTGGTTCCAGGGCTTGCCACCTGCGGCTTGTATTTATCCATACGCTGCGTGTAAACAGAACCGCTCGTGCCTTCGGTGGCGGCAACAGTCAGCTTACTTAAAAATGATGCTGCTTTGTTGGTCACGTATGCAATTGACAAAGGATTCATTGACGAAGGATGCCCAAAATCAATCGGGGAACTGTAAAGATAGAACGATGTGGCTGATGCGCTGTCAGCAACCAAGGAATACACACCACTCGTGAGTTTTACATAGTAGTTGGCGGCTGTAAAACTTGAATCAAGCGTGTACGTCCCCGCATAAGAAGTTCCTTGCGTTTGCGAGGTAGCAGTCAAACTGTAGGTGTAGCGTTTCTTGGCTTGTAACTTGCCGCTGCTGTAGGCAAAGGTGATGTAGCCGTTTTTGTTGGCCTCGGTCACCAGGCCAAAGTTGTCTTTGAACTGCAACACGTTAGTACTTGATACATAGTCAATCGCATGGTTGGGATGCAAATGCGAGTCGAGTCGGAAGTTGCCGTCGCCCGATGCCACCACCTGAATGGTGCTGGCCAGGTAGTCTCTCAAAGTGGCCGTAGAGGAGATGTTTGTCTTCGTCACTGAGTAGCCAGAGGATGCACTGAAATCGTCAGCAATCGACAAAAAGTTGGCTGATGTGGAAGTGGATGATGCAGAGTCAGAGATCAAGTAACGCTCGCGCGTGGCAAAGCTGTTGGCGGATGTGAGTGTTTTGGTGCCTGTGTAGGTGGACTTCAAGAGCGAACTGAAGGTCGCCGGAGTTGCGAACGAAGAGGTTGTCGATGAGCTGCTGGTCACCGTCGTGGTGGTTGTACTGGCCACCGTCGTGGTGGTTGCACCCGTCACGGTCGTGGTAGTCGCCGCTTTTGTTGTTGTGGTTGCCGCAGCCGTACTCGATGTGGTGGCTGAGGTTGAAATGGTTCCAGAACCAGAACTGGTCAAACTGACCGAGAAAGGCTTGGACGCATT
>CANFYL010000045.1 GCA_947451285.1 Comamonadaceae bacterium | reverse complement strand
GGGAGTAGACTGATGCGATATTTCCTTTCAATCAGACGCTGGCGCAATTGAAATCATGAGGCACGACCTGCAAGAATCCATCCCTTATTTGCTTGCAAGAGCAGGTATCAGGACGGGGCAGGCGTTCACCCAAGAGCTCAAGCAACACAAGCTCACACTCAACGAGTGGCGGGTGTGCGCCACCTTGCGGCACCAGCCCTCTCAGCGCATTGGGGAGGTGGCGCACCACACCTCCATCGACGCGTCGACCTTGTCGCGCTTGATCGACGCCATGATCAAGCGCAAGTTGGTGGTGCGCGAGCGCGACAGTGTGGATGCACGCGCGCGCTCCTTGCATCTCACGCCCAAGGGCGAAGAAGTGGTGGACCGCGTGATTCCTTTGGCGCAACTCTACGAGCGGGTCGCCTTGGCTGGCATGAGTCGGGAGGAGGCGCAGGCCTTGCGTGGCTTCTTGGCGCGTATTTACGACAACATGGACATGCTCAACCAGCGCGATTGATGTCTGACTTGGGCAGAAAAAAGCCCGCCAAAGTCATTCAAACTTCCAGCGGGCAGGACCTTGTTGAAGACGAATTAAATCTTCAACTTGAACAGATCCACTGCATTGGTGCGACCAATCTTGAGGCGATCGGCTTCGCTGATACTGGCCGCATCGAACCAGTTGCAGGCGTGGTCCACATTTTCGAAAGGCCAGTCGGTGGAGAACAAAACGCGGTCTGCGCCAATTTCCATCATGGCGTCGATCAAGGTCTGTGTGCGAAAGTTGCCCGACGTGGTGAGCCAGAAGTTTTGCTGAAAGTAGTCGGACAGCGGTTTTTTGGCGGGGTAGCTCTTGGGCGCTTTGACCCAACCGTTGCGGTTGTCCACCCGCCACATGTTGAAGGGCAGGCCTTCGCCCAAGTGACCGAGAACAATCTTCAAGCGCGGATGGCGGTCAAACAAACCACTGGCCATCAAGCGCAAGGCGTGAACTGCTGTTTCTTGGGCAAAAGCCCAGGTGGGACCCATCAGCCAAGGGTGGCCGTTGTAGATCTGAGCCCAAGACGAAATCGGGTTGCGTGGGTGCAAGTAAAACGGCGCATCGAGTTGTTCGGCTTTGGCCCAAAAGCCTTCGTACTGAGGCGCGTCGTAATAGACCACGTTCTCAGGCGTGTCGATTTGCGAAAAGCCATTGACCAAGGCGCCGCGAAAGCCGTAGTCCTTCATGCAACGCTCCAGTTCTTGCGTGGCCGCGTCGGGGTCTTGCATGGGTAAGGCGGCAAAGCCCTGAAAACGATTCGGACGCAAAGCCACTTGCTCGGCCAAAAAGTCATTGGCGCGTTTGGCCATCTCAATGGCTTGGCTGCGGTTGTGGATGGCTTGGATGGCGGGTGCGTTGAGCGACAGGATCATCATCTCCATGCCGTTGTCGTCCATCTCACGCAGACGTCGCTCTTGCATGTCGATCAAGCGGGCGCTCAGTTCGGCCCAGCTTTCGTCGGCGAGAAAGCCAGCCGAGTCTTGCAGGGTTTCTGGGGTCGCAAAGTGTTCTTCTAAGCCAATTTTTCCTTGCACGGTTTGTCTCCTGGTGGTTTTGAGTGAGGGCTGAGTTTAGGCGGCACAGAAAGACTGGGCGACACAATCCAGCGATGAGCCGGCGCATTGTGTCCCATCTGCTTTAGCTGCGCATATTGGCGGCGGCTGTTTCTGCGCTGGCGTCTGAGGCGCGTTTGGCAAATTCGGCGCGTAAGGCCTTGAGCTTTTCGCGCGGATCTTCTTTGACGGTGGTTTTGTCCAACGCCATTTCCGCGATGAAGCGACTCGGTTGTGCCGCAATCATGTCGCGGCCTTTTTTGCGGCGGCGCGTCCAACTGACCGACAGGCTGCGTTGCGCCCGAGTGATGCCCACGTACATGAGACGTCGTTCTTCTTGCAAGCGCAGCGCGATGTTGTTGTTGGTGTGTTCGGTGCCTGGTTCGTCGTCGAGTCGAAACGGCAACATGCCCTCGGTCACGCCCACCAACATGACATGCGGCCACTCCAAACCTTTGGCGGCATGCAAGGTGGAGAGTGTGACGACGTTTTGGTCTTTCTCGCGCTCGGTCAGGGTCGACAAAAGGGCAATGGTTTGCGCCACCTCCAAGAGGTTTTTGGTCTCGCCGCTCAGCGTCACGCCGGCTGCGTCGTCAACTTCGCCGCCACAGCGTTGGGCCATCCAGTCACAAAATTCCATCACGTTGGTCCAACGCGCAGCGGCAACTTGCTCGCTGTCTTCTGCGTCGTAGAGGTGCTTTTCGTAGTCGATGTCTTTGAGCCAATCGGTCAAAAAAGTGCGTGCCGCCTCAGCGCCATGGGTGTGGCGCGCGCGAAATTCCAAGTCGTTCACGTAGCGGCCAAATTCATGCAGGCTGCCCAAGGCGCGCGCGTTGAGCACCGAAGACAAGCTGCTGCTGAACAAGGCCTCAAACAAACTCAGCTTGTATTTGCTCGCAAATACACCGAGGCTTTGCAAGGTTTGGTGGCCAATGCCACGTTTGGGGGTGGTGACCGAGCGCAAGAACGCCGGGTCGTCGTCGTTGTTGACCCACAGCCGCAGCCAAGCGCACAGGTCGCGAATTTCAGCGCGGTCAAAGAAGCTTTGTCCGCCCGACACCTTGTACGGAATTTGCGCTTTACGCAATGCTTTTTCAAAGATGCGGGCTTGGTGGTTGGCGCGGTAAAGCACCGCAAAGTCTTTGAGCTCGCGGTGCTGCGCGCCCTCGCCCGCCACTTCGTGACCGGCACGCAGCGATTCAATGCGCGCCACCACGCGCTCAGCTTCGTGTTCTTCGTTGTCTGCATCGACCACGCGCACGGGTTCACCCTCGCCGAGTTCAGAGAACAAGGTTTTGGGAAACAGCTTGGGGTTGGGCTCGATCACGTTGTTGGCCGCACGCAAGATGGCGCTGGTGGAACGGTAGTTTTGCTCGAGCTTGATGACTTTGAGGCTGGGAAAGTCTTGTGGCAGGCGCTTGAGGTTGTCGAGTGTGGCGCCGCGCCAGCCGTAGATGGACTGGTCGTCGTCACCCACCGCCGTGAAGCGTGCGTTGCTGCCCACCAGGCACTTGAGCACTTCGTATTGGGTGGCGTTGGTGTCTTGGTATTCGTCGACCAGCACATGGCCCAATTGCGCTTGCCACTTGAGGCGCACTTCCTCGTGGTCTTGAAGTAATTTGAGTGGCAAGCCAATGAGGTCGTCAAAGTCTACGCTTTGGTAGGCGGTGAGGCGTTCTTCGTAGCGTGCCATGATTTTGGCGATGGTGCGTTCGTTGTCGTCTTTGGCGATCGCTTCGGCTTGCGCGGCAGTGAGCCCCATGTTTTTCCACAAGCTGATGGTCCACTGCCATTGGCGTGCGGTGGCGGCATCGGTGGTGCCGCCCGCGTCTTTCAAGATGCCGGTGACGTCGGCGCTGTCCATGATGCTGAACTGCGGCTTGAGTCCCATGACGCCACCGTCTTGGCGCAGCATGCGCACGCCGAGCGCGTGAAAGGTGCAAATGACGACTTCTTTGGCGGCTTTGCCAATCAGCTGCTTGGCGCGCTCACGCATTTCGGTCGCGGCTTTGTTGGTGAAGGTGATGGCGGCAATGCGCTGGGGTTCTAGCCCTGCTTGAATGAGGCGGCCAATCTTGTGGGTGATCACGCGTGTTTTGCCCGAACCGGCCCCCGCAAGAACCAAACAAGGACCGTGCAAGAAATTCACAGCTTCTTGTTGCGCGAGATTGAGACCAGCAGACATGCGTGTGTGTGAGAAGGCAAAGCGGGCAATGATACCGGTGCACTTCGCGGGCAAAATACAGGTGTGCTGCAAGTCTTATCTGTCACTTTTCCATTTTTTGCGCTGGTCCTGGCCGGGTTTGTCGCCATTCAACGCCGCATGTTGCCTTTGGAGGCGATACCGGGCTTGAACGGCTTTGTGCTTTATTTTGCGCTGCCTTGCATGCTCTACCGCTTTGGAGCGAGCTCGCCAATTTCGCAGCTGCTCGACCCCACTTTGTTTTTGGCTTACTTGCTGTGTGCCTTGCTGATGGTGGGCTTCACGGTGGCGGTGAGTTTGAATGCCCGCATTGGCTGGGATGACGCGGCGTTTGGCGCTTTGGTGGCAGCGTTTCCCAATACCGGCTTCATGGGTGTGCCGTTGTTGGTGGCCTTGTTGGGGGCAGGCGCAGCAGGGCCTGCGATCGTGACCATCGTGGTGGATTTGGTGATCACCACGTCGCTGTGCGTGGCCTTGTCCCGTTTAGATGGTGCCGACGAACATGGCGCAGCGCACGCAGCCAAGAATGCACTCAAAGCGGTGCTCACCAACCCCATGCCTTGGGCCATCAGTTTGGGCGTGTTGGCTTCTGCCATGTCGTACGAGTTGGTGGGGCCTTTGGCCAAGACGGTCGGCTTGTTGGCCGACTCCGCTTCTCCGGTGGCCTTATTCACCATTGGTGCCGTGCTGGCGCGTTCACATCAGTTGACGCGGGCCACGGGTCACAAACTGATCTTGTTGGGTGACTATCTGCCAATTGCTTTTTTTAAATTGTTGCTGCATCCGTTGCTGGTGCTGCTGGTTTTTTCGGCGGTCATTCAACTTGGCCTTGCCATGGACCGCTTCACCATGGTGGTGGTGGTGTTGGTGGCAGCGTTGCCCAGCGCCAGCAATGTCGCCTTGTTGACTGAGCGTTTTGATGCGGATACAGGACGTGTGGCGCGAATCATTTTGGTGACTACCGTCGTGGCATTTTTTACTTTTTCTGGCGCAGTGGCCTTGCTGCACGCATGAGCCTTCGGACGGATAGGTGTGAGTCTCGCCATCGTGTTGGCGTTGAGCTCGCTGTCTCAGATGGTTCAAATGGCCAACGGATCAACGTCAATGGCCCAACGCAACACTTGTTTGTGTTGGCTGCGTAGGGCGTGCAGTTGCACTTGCCATTGGCTTAAAAAGCCTTGCAGTGCTTTGCGCGAACTGCATTCCAGCAACATTTGTGCGCGTTCGATGTTGGCCACGCGCTGAATCGCCATGGGCACAGCCGGATAGATGTCGACCAAGGCTGCATCGGCCGATGCAGCACCCGCGTCGCGTGCCGCTGTCAAGAAGTCTTGCGCTGCCTGTTGGCTGCGCGCCTCGGCCCGCACCAAGGCTTGAAAACTGAAGGGTGGCAAGTTGGCTTCTTGCCGCTCTTGGAGTTGCTGTTGAGCAAAGGCCGGGTAGTCGTGCTGCTTGAGGGCTTCAAAGAGCGGGTGTTGGGGGTGAAACGACTGCAGCCACATTTCGCAGGCGTGGGTGGTGCTCATCTGGGCGTCTCGCCCAGCCCGACCCGCAGCTTGCATGAGCAGGCTGAACAAGCGTTCTGGGGCCCGAAAGTCGCTGGAGAACAGCGCGCCATCGGGGTTGAGCGCCGCCACCAAGCTGACGCGTCGAAAGTCGTGGCCTTTGGCAATCATTTGTGTGCCCACCAAGACGTCGACAGCGCCAGCGTGCACCTCGGCGAGTTGGCGCTCGAGTTCGCCTTTGAGGCGTGTGCTGTCGGCGTCGATGCGGGCAATGCGCAGCGGTGCGCCATCGGCACGGCGCACATCGGCCAGCAATTCGCCCAGGTGTTCTTCGAGTTGTTCGGTGCCGCGCCCCAAGGGGCTGATGTCTTGGTTGCCGCAACTCGGGCATGCGCGGGGAACGGCTTGGGTGAAGCCGCAGTGGTGGCAGCGCAAGGTGCGGTCCAGCTTGTGAAACACCCGGTAGGCGCTGCAATGCGGACACTCGCTTTTCCAGCCGCAGTCGGTGCAGTGCAGCACAGGTGCATAGCCCCTGCGGTTGAGCAAGACCAAGATTTGTTCGCCACGCGTGATGCGTTCGCGCATGGCGTCGAGCAGGTGGCTGGAAAACACGGTTTTGTAGGGTTGGCGATTCATGTCCACCCTGCGCACCAAAGGCAGCGCACCGAAGCCCACGCGCGAGGGCATGTGCAAGCGCACGTAGCGCCCCGCGGGCTCGGTATCGGTGGCGGGACGGCTGTGATGCCAGCTCTCCAGCGAGGGGGTGGCCGAGCCCAAAATCACTTTGGCACGCTCCAGTTGCCCCCGGTAAATTGCCAAATCGCGCGCTGAGTAGCGCGCGCCCTCTTGCTGCTTGTAGCTGGGGTCGTGCTCTTCGTCGACCACGATCAATTGCAGCCAAGGCATGGAGGCGAAAACCGCCATGCGGGTGCCCAACACGATGCGCGCTTGGCCCTTGTGGGCAGCCAGCCAGTGGTTCAGCCGCTGTGCGGGGGTGAGGCCGCTGTGCAGCGTGACCAGGCATGACTCGCCCCACGCCGGCGCAAAACGCGCGCGAAAGCGAGCTTCGAGCTGGGGGGTGAGGTTGATCTCAGGCACCATGACCAAGACTTGGGCCGTGGCATCGCGAGCTAAGACCTCGTGTGCGGCACGCAAATAGACCTCGGTTTTGCCGCTGCCCGTGTTGCCAAACAAAAGGAACGGGCCCGGTTGCGTGGCGATGTGGGCGAGTACCTCGCGTTGTTCGGGGGTGGCCTCAGGCACCTTTTGTGTGAGGCGTTCGCTGGGGACGTCGGCCTTGACTTTGCGTTTGAGGCGCCTGGCCCATTGCTCGGCACTGAGCTCGCGGAGTTGGTTGGGCAAAGCAGCTAAGGCCACTTCGCCGACGCTGCGTTGGTAATAGTGAGCGGCAAACTGCACCAACTGTCGCCAGTGGAGGTTCATAGGCTCAACCCCTTCCAGCGCATGGCTGATGGCCCGAAGGGTGATGTCTGTGGCCGTGTTGTTTTCAGAGCTGTCCCAGACCACGCCGAGTAGCTCACGGGCACCCAGCGGCACGCGCACCAAAGTTCCGGCAGGCATGGGCGTGTCGCTGCTGTAGCTCAGTGCGCCCCCTAAGCCGCTGTGGGCTGGGGTGTGAACCATGACAGAAATTGGCTGCGACATGTCAAGCGATGAGTTGTGTCGATGAATTCAGGTGAGTTTTGAGAAAAGCGCTTAAGTGCTTGATTTGCATAGCTTTAGTAACTAACCCAAGGTTTGTGTGGATAACTTTGTTGATATCTCTGCCGTCCTCTTGCTGAAGGCCCGAAAAACAAGGCTTCGGACAATCTGCACGAAAAAAAAGCAATCAGCTAAACCTATATAAATCAATGACTTACAGATAATGAGGAAGTTTTTCGAGGTGACATCAGAAAAGCTTATCTTGGTGCAAGCCGATTACTTTTTTGTGCATAAGTTGCATTTGTACAAGGTTTTTTTTGCTGTTTTTCAGGAAATCAAGTCGTTTTTAGGTTAAGCGTTTCTGAGCTTGCGCGAGTGCTGGTGAACTGTTTCCACCAACACAGCCACGTTGTCGGGTGGTGTGTATTGGCTGATGCCGTGACCAAGGTTGAAGATCTGTGTGGGACCGGTGGTGCGGGTGTCCGTGTGTGGCTTGCCAAAGGCATCTAGCACGCGTCGGGCTTCGTTGGCAATGGCGTTTGCTGGCGCAAACAAAGCGTTGGGGTCGAGGTTGCCTTGCAGTGCTTTGCCTGGCCCACCAACTGGCCCACCCACTTGTGTGCGCGCAGTGGTGAGGTTGACGGTCCAGTCCACGCCAAGTACTTCACAGTCAAGCTCGGCCATTTCTGGCAGCCACAACCCGCCGCCTTTCGTGAACACCAGTCGAGGAATGACGGCGCCATCTTGCGAACGCTTGAGTTGTGACAGCACGCGCTTGGTGTAGGCCAAGCTGAAGGCCTGAAACATGCCGTCAGCCAGTACGCCCCCCCAGCTGTCGAAAATCATCACGGCCTGGGCCCCAGCTTCGATTTGGGTGTTGAGGTAAAGAGCCACCGCGTCGGCGTTGACGGCCAAGATGCGGTGCATCAAGTCGGGGCGGCTGTACATCAGGCTTTTGACCAACCGGTAGTCGTCTGAGCCGCCGCCTTCGACCATGTAGCAGGCCAAGGTCCATGGGCTGCCAGAAAAACCAATCAAGGGCACGCGACCGTTGAGAGCTTTGCGAATGGAGGTAACGGCGTCAAACACATAGCGCAGTTTGTCCATGTCGGGTACGGCCAACTCAGACACAGCGGCTTCGTCGCGCACGTGCTTTGCAAACTTGGGGCCTTCGCCTTGGGCAAAGCTCAGGCCTAAGCCCATGGCGTCGGGGACAGTCAAGATGTCGCTGAACAAAATGGCTGCGTCCAGCGGGTAGCGCTCCAGAGGCTGCAAGGTCACCTCGGTGGCAAAGTCGGTGTTGGTGGCCAAACCCATGAAGCTGCCCGCTTTGGCGCGGGTGGTGCAGTATTCGGGCAGGTAACGACCCGCTTGGCGCATCAGCCAGATGGGGGTGTGGTCGGTGGCTTGGCGCATGCAAGCGCGCAAAAAGACGTCGTTTTGAAGGGGTGCAAACATGGGTCTATTGTGGCCCAGCACCAGAGAGGCTCCACGAGCGGCGGGGGTTGCGCTGACCGGGCGTTTTCAGTCTTGCAGTCGCGCCCAGCGTGCGTGCTCGACCATCAGGCAGCGGTCTTGTACCACCCACAGTCCCGCCTGTAAGGCTAATGCGGATGCATGGGCATGGGCAATGCCAATTTGCAACCACAAGGCTTTGGCCCCGACGGCCATGGCTTCGTTGGCAATGGGCGGGATGTCGTGTGCGTTGCGAAAGCAGTTCACCATGTCGATGCGTTCATGTTGCGCGGCATCGCTCAAGCTGGCGTAGGCGCGCTCCCCCAGAACTTCTGTGGCTTGGGGGTTGACTGGAATGATGCGGTAGCCCTGTGCTTGCATGTACTGCGAGACACGGTAGCTGTCGCGGTGGGGCTTAGGCGACAGGCCCACAACGGCGATGTTGCGGCAGTGGGTGAGGCTGAGGTCAATGGGGCTTTGTTCGTGGCTCATGGGTTGTGCCCCTTGAAAGTCAGTTCGTGGCGTGACGCCGCTCAGGGCAGCGTGGCGAGCGCCTCATGAATTTGGCCCGGACTGAGCAGCTCAGACAGCACAAGTGGCGTATGTCCTGGCGCATACAGCACGTAGACCGGCACACCACTTCTGCCCAAAGCCTTGAGTGCGGTAGTGATGGCTGGGTCGCGTCGCGTCCAGTCGGCACGCAGCAAGCGAACTTGGTGGGCTTGGAAGTCATTTAAGACGGTTTGACTGCCGAGGGTGGTTTTTTTGTTGATTTGGCAAGTCACGCACCAGGCTGCGGTGAAGTCCACAAATACCGGCTGGTTTTGCGCCAAAGATTGCGCCACTTTGTCTTGGGACCAGTCTTGCCACATGGGGGTGCCGACTGTTGGCGAGGTGGTGTTGTTGCTCGAGGCGGTGCTGTTAACTTCATGCAGCAGTTGCACCCAAGAAACACTGGCCCAGGCCAAGCTGACGGCAAACAGCAGTTGCAACAAACGCCCACTGCGGGTGCGAAAACGCGTGCTCCAGACCAGCGCCGACAGGCCCAACAATCCCGCCAGCAACAGGGTGCTGGCATCCAGGCTGGTTTGTTGTCCCAGCACCCACAACAGCCACACCACGGTGGCAAGCATGGGGAAAGCCAACAGCTGGCGCAGCATCAACATCCACGGGCCAGGGTGAGGCAAACGCCGGGCCACGGCGGGCCACCAACTGGCGAGCAAATAGGGCAGTGCCAAGCCCACCCCCATGCTGGCAAAAATCGCCAGCGCTTGCGGGGCTGGCATGGTCATGGCCAGCCCCAGCGAGGCGCCCATGAAGGGGGCTGTGCAAGGGGAGGCGACCGCCACGGCGAGTACTCCAGAGAGCAGGGCGTCGCTCACTGGATGGCGCGCTTGAAACGTCACCCAGGAAGCGGGCAAAACCAAGCCCAACTCAAACAGGCCCCACAGGTTGAGCGCTATCAGGGTAAACAACACCGCCAAGGCGCTGACCACCCATGGGGACTGCAGCTGAAAGCCCCAGCCCAGTTGCTCACCCGCCGATCGCAGCGCCAGCAAGCCGGCACCGAGCAGCAAAAAGCTCAGCATTACACCACCGGTGTAGGCCAGTCCGGCGATGCGATGGGCGCGATGCTGGCGGCTGTGTTGGGCAAAGCTCAGGACTTTGATGGCCAAGATGGGTAGCACACAGGGCATGAGGTTGAGGATCAGGCCACCCACGAAGGCGCCCGCCAACGCCAAGATGAATCCCCACAGGCCGACTTCAGCCGCAGGCGGCTGCAAAGGCGTGACGCTGGTATCTGCGATCAGGCCATCGGGAACCGCCGGCCATGCGCTTGGGATTGGAATGTTGATGTCAAAACCTTGTTGTTGAGCACCTTGGCTGTCGACCAGCAACAAGGAAAGACGCGTGGGGTTTGACTGACGCAAGTTGCTCAGGGGCAATTTGGCCGTCCAGTCCGCGCCTTGCCACGATTGGCTGGCCAAGGGGTGTTGCTCTGAGGCGGACTCCAACACTTCGGGGTCTTGTGGAAATACCGCCAACCGATGGCTCTGCAGCGCAGCGGGCAAGCCGCCAATGCGCAGGCTGATGAACTGCGCCTTGCCTTGGACGTCAAATTGCGCATCGGTTTTGGCTGAGAGAACGGGTTTAGGTTGTTGGGCCAGCACCGCCTCAAAGGCAGCGGCTAGGGGTGCATGGCTGGTTTGGGTCGGGAGGTGCAGCTGGAAGTCGCCTTCTTGGGGGATGCATTCGAGTCTGCACACCAACCAGTTGGCGTGCAGCCGAATGTCCAAGCTGCCTATGTCTTTGAATTCTCTTGAAGCTGTCAGTGGCACGGCAAGCAAGACTGTCTTGTCGAAGCCGTAGTTGGTCAGCCCACCGGCACGCAATTTCTGCGGCAGCGGCCATGCGATGGCACCTGCTTGAATACCCGCCGGCAGCGTCCACGCCAGTTGTGTGGGTAGACCCGAGTCGCCAGGGTTGCGCCAATAGGTGTGCCACTCAGACTGGTGTTGCAGTTGCAAGCCTACCCAGAGGGTTTGCCCAGCTTGCACGCCGTTTGGGGCATGAGCCACCAACTCAGCACGTATTTGAGGTGTGGTGACCACTGCGCTTTGTGACCATGCCGTTGCGCTCATGACAACCCCGCCTAAAGCGATTGCACTGAGGCAGATCCGACGCCAGAGCTTGTGTGAGGGTAAACAAAGACCGCGAGAAATGTCGAGCATCTGTGAATGTTAACGAGGCAGCCGATAAGATGCGGGGATGGACGATCAATTGCCGCACTTGACCCCTGTCACCCACCCCTCACACCGTTGGGCTGATTTGCCTTGGCCGCAATTTGCCAGTGTCGACCCGCAGCGCACGGTGGCTGTGTTGCCCCTGGGGGCGACCGAGCAACACGGGCCACACCTGCCCCTATCGGTCGACACGGTGCTGGTGGAGGGCGTGGTGAATGCCGCTTTGACCCATTTGTCCAACCAAGATCCTGTGTGGGTATTGCCCACCCAAAGCCTAGGTTTGAGCACTGAACATACGGCGTTTGCAGGTACCTTGACACTAACGCCTCAGACTGTGATTCAGCTGTGGTGCGACATTGGCGCCTCGGTGGCCCGTGCAGGGGTGAAAAAGTTGCTGCTTTTTAATGCGCACGGTGGCAATGTGGGCTTGATGGACGTGGTGGCGCGTGAGTTGCGTGGGCGGCACGGCTTGCTGGTCTACAGCAGCAGTTGGTACAACTTACCTTTGGATGCTGCTGCGATGGGGCCGTTTTCTGCGGACGAGCAACGTTTTGGCATCCATGCGGGTGACATGGAAACCTCGATGATGCTGGCGTTAGCGCCCGACACCGTGAACATGGCGTTGGCCCAGAATTTTGAGTCGACGTCGCGCACACGTGCTGCGCAATACCCGGTGTTGGGTAATGGCAAAAGTGCCAAGCTGGGCTGGCACATGCAGGACTACAACGCGCAAGGCGCTGCGGGCAATGCGGGTGCCGCCACAGCGGCCAAAGGCCAAGCGCTGGTTGACAGCGCGGGTAGGCAGTTGGCGCTTTTGTTGCAAGAGCTGATGGAACTGCCCGTGTCCACCGTGGTGGACACACCTCAGGCGTAGGTGACCCAGTCCTTGTGTTTGGGGGTCTCTAAATGTGGGATGGTGTTGAATGACACCACGCTGTGGCGCTTGGGGTTGAAGCTGAATTCACAGAAGGCACTGTTGCGAATTCGCAGGTTGAGCTCAATCACGCTGTCTATTTCGAGTTTCAATACATGACCCACGGCCATCGAGATAGGACCGCCGCTGGAAACTAAGAGCACGTTGCCGTCATGTTGAGCGCGGATGTGATCCAAGGCGCTGGTGATGCCTTCTAAAAACTCAGTATGCGGCGGCAGGCCTTGAGCTTGGCCTTGACCACGCATCCATGCGCTTAAACCCTGGCGGAGCATGCGGAAATGTTCGCGATAGCCCTCAGGCGTGGTGGGCTTGCTCAATGGGCCAGCATGCACGCAACGGATGATGGCCTCGCTGTCGTATTCGTTCAAGCCCGGCCACACAGTGGCGCTGTGCGCCGTACCTAGACCTTGCTGGATGCCCTCTAAGGTTTGGATATGGCGCTTGAGGCTGCCTGTGATCACAGCGTCAAATCTCAAATCTTGGTCTTTCCAATGCTCGCCTAAGCGCTGGGCTTGGCGAGCCCCCAAGGGGCTGAGTTGGTCATAGTCATTGGCGCCCAAAGAGGCTTGACCGTGTCGTACCAGGTAAAGCTGTCCCATGGCGGTATCTGTTCAGATTGGTGAGGAGAGCACTTCCCAGCGCTCCAGAGCGTGCATGAGTGCGGTTTCGATTTCGGTGTCGCGGGCGTGCAGCTGTGCCACGCGCGCAGGGTCACTGGCATACACCTTGGGGTCTGCCAAGGCGTTTTGAGTTTCTTTCTGTTCAGTCTCGAGGCTGCTGATGAGATCTGGTAGCGCATCGAGTTCGCGTTGTTCTTTGTAGCTCAGCTTGCGAGGCTTGCCTGTGGCGCCCGAGGCTTGAGATTCTGTGGGTTGTTGCGTCGAGGCCGTGGCTTGTTTGCTTTGCGCAGGTGCGCTGGCGTTTTGTGAAGTGAGGCTGCGAGCGCGGGCTGATTGGGTCAGCCAGTCTTGCACACTGCCTTCGTACTCGCGCCAAAAGCCAGGCTTATTGAGCGTGCCTTCAAACACCAGTGTGCTCGTAGCCACGTTGTCAAGAAACGAACGATCATGGCTGACGATGAACACTGTGCCTTTGTAGGTTTGCAACAGTTCCTCGAGCAATTCGAGGGTGTCGATGTCCAAGTCGTTGGTGGGCTCATCCAGCACGAGCACGTTGGCGGGGCGCGCAAACAGACGCGCCAGCAGCAGGCGGTTACGTTCGCCGCCCGATAAAGAGCGAACCGGAGAGGTGGCTCGAGCCGGAGAGAACAAGAAGTCGTCCAAGTAGCTTTTGACGTGCTTGCGTTGTGTGCCAATCTCAATCCACTCGCTGCCGGGGCTGATGAAGTCTTCCAGTGTGGCATTCATGTCGAGTGCATTGCGCATTTGGTCAAAGTAGGCGACTTGCAAGTTCGCGCCTTGGCGAATCTTGCCGCTGTCTGGCTCGAGTTCGCCCAGGATCATCTTCAGCAGCGTGCTTTTGCCCACGCCATTGGGGCCAATTAAACCCACCTTGTCACCCCGCAAGAAAGTGGCTGAAAAGTTTCTTGCGATCACTTTGTCGCCGAACGCCTTGCTGACATCCGTCAATTCGGCCACGATCTTTCCGCTTTGGGCGCCACTGGCCAAGTCCAGCTTGACGCTGCCGACAGCCTCTCTGCGGGCTTCACGGCTGGCGCGCAGAGCTTCCAATCGGGCAATACGGCTTTGGCTGCGGGTCCTGCGGGCTTCTACACCTTTTCGAATCCAAACCTCTTCACCGGCTAGCAGCTTATCGGCTTTGGCGTTGATGACCGCTTCTTGGGTGAGTTGCTCTTCTTTTTGAATTTGGTATTGGGCGAAGTTGCCTGGGTAAGACAGCAGGTGACCACGGTCTAACTCCACGATGCGCGTGGCCACACGATCTAGGAAGGTGCGGTCATGGGTGATGGTGATGACGCTTCCTTTGAAGTCAAGCAGCAAATCTTCTAACCATTCAATGCTGTCTAGGTCTAAGTGGTTGGTGGGTTCGTCAAGCAGAAGCACATCCGGGGCCGTGACAAGTGCTTGAGCCAATGCCACCCGTTTTGCTGTGCCGCCCGAGAGTGCGCTGATGCGTGCTTCAGGGTCTAAGTGGAGACGGTGCAGGGTTTCTTGTACGCGTTGTTCCCAGTTCCAGCCATCAAAGACTTCAATTTCATTTTGCAGAGCATTGAGATCGCCTTCTCCAGTCATGTATTGATCAATCAAGAGACGAACACGCGACAACCCAAAGCTGACTGATTCAAAGATGGACATTTCACCGTCAAGTTGAGGCTCTTGTGCAACATAAGTCACGCGCAGGGCTTGTTGCACACGAAGATCGCCATCGTCGGGCTTTTCTGTTCCCGCAAGAATGCGTAGCAAAGAGGATTTGCCTGCGCCGTTGCGCCCGATAAGGCCTACACGCTCCAAAGGTTCCAGGGAAAATTCAGCATGGTCAAGCAGTGCGACATGACCAAAAGAGAGTTGGGCGTTTTGTAGTGTGATCAAAGACATGGCGCATTATCGTGAGCGATCTTGTTGACCTTGCGTGAGGACGTGCGCAAGTCAACAGAATCGACATTTAAAAAAATCTTGCAGCGGGCTAGAAAACTGATGTATACTGACAGGCTTCGCTGATAACAACCGACCCATGGTTAGATGTTGCTAGCGAAGTCGGATAAAAAGTATTTTTCAGATTCTTTCGAAAAATCAAAAATCCGATGTATACTGGCAGGCTTCGCTGATAACAACCAACCCATGGTTAGATGTTGCTGGCGAAGGCGGATAAAAATATTTTTCAGATTCTTTCGAAAAATCAAAAATCCGATGTATACTGACAGGCTTCGCTGATCGCAGCTAAGTGACTCAAGCAGTTGAGTGGTTCATTAAAAAAATACAGCCGATAAGCGTGGGCGTTTGATGGCGATTGCCAAGTTCTTCGGAACTATGTCTTAACTGACATACAAACGCTCATGAGAAT
>CANFYL010000044.1 GCA_947451285.1 Comamonadaceae bacterium | reverse complement strand
CCTAATACTATGAAAACCGCTCAAGAAATCCGCGCTGGCAACGTCATCATGCACGGCAAAGACCCCATGGTTGTCCTGCGCACCGAATACCAACGTGGCGGCCGTGGATCGTCCACCGTTCGCATGAAGCTCAAAAGCTTGATCGCCAACTTCGGCACTGAAGTTGTGTTCAAAGCCGACGACAAGATGGACCAAGTCATTTTGGACAAAAAAGAATGCACTTACTCGTACTTCGCTGATCCTATGTATGTTTGCATGGACACCGAATTCAACCAGTACGAAGTGGAAGCAAGCAATATGGGCGATGCACTCAACTACCTCGAAGATGGCATGTCCCTCGAAGTGGTGTTCTACGACGAAAAAGCCATTTCCGTTGAGCTTCCCACCAACGTGGTCCGAGAGATCACTTGGACAGAACCCGCTGTGAAAGGCGACACCTCTGGCAAAGTGCTCAAGCCTGCCAAGATCTCTACTGGCTTTGAAATTGGCGTACCAATTTTTGTGGCACAAGGCGATAAAGTCGAAATCGACACCCGCACCGGCGAGTACCGCAAACGCGTCTAAATGCTGCGATATATGTCACTGAAAAGGCTCCTTCGGGAGCCTTTTTCACGTCAACATGCCAGTAACATCCAGGAATGGATGGAATGCTTGACCCTCACGACAGACGCTTGGCCGAAGCCTGGGATATTCTCAAGGCGCAGCAAGAACATGGCGATGCACTGGTTCCCGAGTCAAATCGACTGGCCTTCGCCGATCCTGAGTTTTTATTACGTCGCGAAACGCGTGGCATACGCTTCCAACTCGAGATGCTCAAGCCAGACTTGGCCCAGCAGGCCCAAGGCATTGAACACACTGTGGTAGTTTTTGGCAGTGCAAGATTTCGCAGCGCAGAAGTCGCCGCCCAACAATTGGAACGGGCACTGATAGAGGGCGAGCCACAAGCCATCTTGAATGCACGCACGCTGGTTCGCAACGCCCATTTTTATGAACAAGCGCGCGCCCTGGGTCGGACCATCACCGAACACACCATGACGCAAGGCAATGTTCACAAGATGTTCATCTGCACCGGAGGGGGTCCCGGCATCATGGAAGCAGCCAATCGTGGGGCTCATGAAGCTGGGGGGATCAGCGTAGGTCTCAACATCGCTTTGCCTCATGAACAATCACCGAACCCTTACATCACGCCGGGCTTGAGCTTTAAATTTCACTACTTTGCGTTGCGAAAAATGCATTTCATGATGCGCGCCAAAGCCTTAGTAGCTTTTCCTGGTGGTTTTGGAACCTTGGACGAATTGTTTGAGACGCTGACTTTGGTTCAATGTAAAAAAGCCAAACCTGTTCCAGTTGTTTTATTTGGAACAGACTATTGGAAGCGTTTGTTCAACCCACAGGTTCTGGTGGATGAAGGTGCAATATCCGAGGAAGATTTAGAACTTTTCAAGTGTGTCGACAGCGTCGCTGACGCTTGGCAAATCATTCGTACTTTTTACCAATTCTGAGCAAGTAGGCGCTGCGTGAGCCCAGCCCAACCATGGCTGAAACGCACCAAAAAACTCCACCGACACCAACCACGGCGCCTGCAGCGCCAAACACAACTGGCATCAACACACTGGATGCGTTGATGCTCATCAAACGCAAGCCAATGGCTTCTCCATGCCGGGACTCCGGTGTAATTTGGTGCAAGGTACTCATCACCATCGGTTGCACGGACCCAAGCGAAAACCCCAACAAGACAGAGCAACACCCCATGCTTAAGGCGGAGTTCATGAAAGGATAAAGACCTAAGAAAACAGAGGTGGCCAACATGGCGCCAGTCAGCACCTGCCATTCTTTCAAACGAGCCACTAAAAATGGCAATGCAATGCGAATCAGGGCAGCAGCAATGGCAAAGGCTCCCAATATCGAACCTATAGCCGACGCACTCAAGTCTTTTTCGTGACCGATGATGGGTACCACAAAGGTATGCACATCCCAACAGGCTGATAAAAACCAGTTCACCAAAATCAGTCGACGAAACATGGGGGCGTTCAATAAGTCCCAAGCACTGTTTTTTTCATGTCCCTCAGGCTTGACAAAAGCCGGCAACTCGACGGTTTTTCTGACCCATGCCCAAGTGAGCAAAGACAACACAGCCATCGCAGCATAAGCCCACTGAAACCCCGCATGGTCAATCAACAAACCGGCAGTGAACGGGCCAATGAAATTAGAAATCGCAGGACCAATCGCCAACCAACTGAAGGCCTGTTTGAGTTGTGTCAGGTCTTGTGCGGCACGCCCCACATGACGCTGCAAGGCAATGACTGCAGCACCGGTAGCTCCACCGGTCAAAAGCGCACTGACACACAAAACCGGAAAAACTGGCCAGATCGCAGCGATACCAGCACCCACAAAAGAAGTCAGAACACTCCACATCACCGGGCGTTTAAGTCCATATAGATCGGCATAGCGTCCAGCAGGCAAGGCTAAAAAAACTTGGGTCAAGGCAAACAAGGCCAGCAAAACACCTACCGCAGCAGGGCTTTGCCCACTGCGCAAAGCCATCAATGGTGCCGCCATGCGCATGCCCGTCATGCAGGCATGCAAGCAGACCTGACCAGCAATCAACTTGGCCAACTCGCGTCTCACGCAGCGTCCATATCGTCTGGCTCGTCCAACTTAGGCAACAGTGCTTGCGCCTCGCCCTCAGGCAAGGCTTCAACATTTTTCAATGCTCGGCGCATTTGACGGCTTCGTGTATCCGCCCGGTCCAGGGTGTCTGCCGCTTTTTGTACTTGCTCGCGCACTTTTTCCACCCAATCGCCATAACGTTCGAACTCGGTTTTGACCGCACCCAAAACCTTCCACACTTCAGAGGCTTGTTGTTCCAGGGCCAAGGTACGAAAGCCCATGTGCAAGCTGTTGAGCATGGCCAGCAAGGTTGTGGGTCCCGCCAGCGTGACACGGTAGTCGCGTTGCAAACTGTCCATCAAGCCAGGACGGCGTAACACCTCTGCGTACAAACCTTCCACGGGTAAAAACAAAATGGCGAAATCGGTGGTGTGAGGGGGTGCCAGATAACTCTCGGCAATGCTCTTGGCTTCGCCACGGATACGCGCTTCCAAGGCCTTTGCCGCAAGCTCGGCCGCCACGGCATCGGCGCGGTCATGAGCGTCCAACAAACGCTCGTAATCATCGCGTGGGAACTTGGCATCAATCGGCAGCCACACCGGCTCCCCGTCATGGCCACCTCGACCTGGAAAGCGAATCGCAAAATCCACCCGCTGGTTGCTGCGAGGCTTGGTTTCGACCTGTTTCGCGTATTGCTCCACCGTGAGCACCTGTTCCAACAAGGCCTCTAGTTGCACCTCGCCAAACATGCCGCGCGTTTTGACGTTGGTTAGCACGCGCTGCAAACTGCCCACTCCATCGGCCAACTTTTGCATTTGACCCAAACCGTTGTGCACCTGCTCCAGACGCTCAGCCACTTGTTTGAAGCTCTCGGACAAGCGCTTTTCCAGTGTGGTCTGCAACTTCTCATCCACCGTGCGACGCATTTCATCCAGCTTTTCGGCGTTGCTGCGCTGAAGCTGTTGCAGTTGCTGATTCAAAGTGTCGCTGATGGACTTTTGCATCAGGGTCAACTGCTGCACTTGGCTTTGCTGAAACGTAGCCAAGTTTTGGGTCAACTCTTGGCGGCCACCACGCGATGATTCGCTGATGTCGTGACGCAACTCGCGCTCCATGCGCTCCAGTTTGTCTTGCACGTTCTGCAAACTCTGCACCATGGCTATTTGTGCCTCCGAGTTGCCTGCCCCCGAACGGCGCAACACAAGCAGCAGCAACACAGCGTTCAAAACGCCAAGCGCCAGCGCCCCTCCTAGCTCAAAACTCATGGCAACGTGTTCAAAGGCGTCAAGGCCTTGCCTTGTGTGAAGTACGAAATTAGATTTTCGGCCGCCAAGTTGGCCATGGCCAAGCGGGTTTGAATCGACGCGCTAGCAATGTGCGGTGTCAACACCACATTGGGCACCGTCAGCAAATCAGGATGCACTTTGGGTTCACCCTCAAATACATCCAGACCCGCCGCAGCGATTTGACGCTCGCGCAAAGCCACCGCTAAAGCTGCATCATCCACAATGCCGCCACGCGCAATATTGACCAAAGTAGCCGTGGGCTTCATTTGCGCCAACTCTGCTGCGCCGATGGTATGGTGCGAAGCAGGTGAATAAGGCACCACCAACATCACATGGTCGGCCTTGCGCAACAACTCCTCTTTGCTCACATAAGTAGCTTTGCAATCTGCTTCTAATTCTGGGGACAGGCGAGAACGGTTGTGATAGATGACCTTCATGCCAAAGCCATGCGCACCTCGGCGTGCAATAGCTTGACCAATGCGTCCCATGCCCAAAATACCCATCGTGCTGCCGTGAACTTCGGCACCGGCAAACATGTCGTAACGCCATTGTGTCCACTCACCACGTCGCAAATAGTGCTCGCTCTCCGTCATACGTCGTGCAGTAGCCATCAACAAGGCGAAACCAAAATCAGCGGTGGTCTCGGTCAACACATCTGGCGTGTTGGAGGCCATTACGCCTTGAGCTGTCATGGCGGGCACATCAAAGTTGTTGAATCCCACCGCCATGTTGGCGCACATCTTGAGGTTGGGGCAGGCTGATAAGACTTCGGCATCCACGGGGTCGGTGCCAGTGGTGAACGCACCGGCATGTTGTGCCAGGGCTGCGGTCCATGTGGCTTTCGTCCAAGCATGGTCAGCTTGGTTGTCGGTCACTTCAAAATGTTCCGACAAGCGTTGGATGACGCTGTCAAAAACAGGACGGGCTACGATAATTTTGGGTTTCATACAATTTCTTTCTCAGTCAATCAACAAGGTTTTTTATTCCAAAAGGTGAAGCTTTTTGGCCCACCAAGGGGTGATAGCTGGCAACAGCGTCAAGGTCCAAATCACCACCCATGCGGTCAATGGCATGAGCATGGTCATATTGGGAAATTGAGCTACCACCATCACGGCTAGGACGACCGGAATCACGCCAGTTTCGCGCACGGCACATAAAAACAATTTTTCACGCCAACTGATTCCTGAAGGGAGCAAACAAATCCATACCGCCAGCGGACGCGCGACCAACATAAACAATAACGACACCCCAAGACCAAGCCATACGGTATCCAGTAAGTTGTCCAGCGCTACGAAAGGTCCCACCATCATGAAAATAGTAGGCTTGGCAACGCTTTCAATTTTGACTTCCATACTATGTAGCAGCCCATGAAAGTAGTGCGAACCGTGGTTGAAATTTGCTAAAAGCCCCGCCACGAAGGCTGCTAGAAAACCGTTGCCATGGAAGGCTTGTGCAAGAGCAAATGTCACCAAAGGAATTGCCAGCACAATGGCGAAGTCGTAGGGTTTGTCTTGTTCTCCTCTACCACCTTGGTCCGATTTATAGCGCTCAAAACTAAACATCCCTAACCAGCCCAACACGCCGGCTAATGTACCGAACAAGAGCTGCTCACCTAAATTGATCAAATTTGGACCACTGAACAACGCCATGCCCAAGCTCTCCATGTTGCTCAGATTCACGCCACGAGCGACCATCAGGCATACCGCAGCAGTAAAAATGGCGCCCACGGCATCGTTCAAAGCACTTTCGGCCACAGACAGATGCGTCACACGCTGAAAATGCGGCTTAAAGCGGAGCTGTTTGAGGGTTGGAATCAAGGCCGCAGGATCGGTTGAACCCACAATAGCAGCCAGCAAAGCTGCCGTCGGCCCATCCATGCCAAGCCACCGCAACAGCCCAAACATAACGAAAAAAGTCAACAAATAACCCAACACAGCCAGCATGAAGGTTGGATAGAGGATTTGTAAAAATACTTTACGCTCGATCTCATCCCCCCCCGATTTGAGAATGATGGCGGCCATCGCCGTGCACACAACGACAGACAATGCCAGCTGAAAAGACAAGGGAGAGAGTGCGTCGTGCAACACAATGCCCACCAACAATTGCAGCGTGAAGTTAGGCATAACTGTGCCTTCCGACGCTTTACTGCAGAGCCACCCAAACAACAAGAACAAACCCATACACCACAGAGACAGTGCGATCGAGGCCTCCACGCCATCCAAGCCTTGCAAATGCGCCAACACACTCGGCGCAACCTGGTTCAAGGACCAAGCAAGCGCAAACAAGGCAAAAACCTTGAAATACTTCATGACAAGACCATCACGCGCATGGCTTATTCGATCCAGAGGGTGAAATCTTCCACGGGGACACGCGGTGTCACCAAGGTGTTGACGATGTCGCTTTCGTCAGCCCAGCCCAAGGACATGCCACACACCATGCGTTCCCCCTCCCCAGCACCAATGTGCGGCAAGATGGTGGCGTGAAATGCGTTCCATGCTGCTTGTGGACAGGTATGCAAACCCCGGGCGCGCGCAGCAAGCATGATGTTTTGAAGAAACATGCCGTAGTCCAACAATGAACCTCGACCCATGATGGGGTCAATGGTGAACATCAGACCAACAGGTGCGTCAAAGAAACGGAAATTACGCTGCTGCTGCAGGTGCATCTTGTCTTTATCGGCTTTACCAATCCCCAATAAGCCATACAAACTCCAACCGTTTTCGCGACGACGATCGATATAGGGACTGACCCACTGAGTTGGGTAATAGTCATATTGCTCTTGGTAATTCTTGGCCAACTCGGGGTTGGCTCGCATCGCATCGTGCTCTGCACAGATCTTGTCCACCAGGCTATCGCGGCTGGCTCCTTGCAACACATAAACCTTCCAAGGCTGGGTGTTCGTACCCGACGGCGCACGACTGGCAACTTGCAAAATTTCGCTGATCAACGCGCGCGACACAGGCTCTTGTGTGAAGGCACGGGCAGACATGCGCGAGGTGATGGCATGATCCACAGCGCTTGCGTCGTGTGGGGTTGGCGTTGTACTCATAGCAGTTTCTCCAAAACAGTTTTTAAATTCAATGGCAAAGCCTCCACCGGACGACGGTTGAGTTTGTTCACGTAAACATGTACAAAGTGTCCACGTGCAGCGCACATTTCTTCACCCTGCGCAAACAAGCCAACTTCATAACGAACACTCGATGCACCAATACGCGCTACGCGAATACCCGCTTCTATCAATTGCGGAAAAGACAATGGCGCAAAGTAATTGCACTGGGTTTCAATCACCAAGCCAATCGTCTCGCCATGGTGAATGTCAAGCGCACCTTGTTCAATCAGGTGTGCGTTGACTGCCGAATCAAACCAGCTGTAATACACCACATTATTGACATGTCCGTAGACATCGTTGTCCATCCAGCGCGTGTCAATACGGCGAAAAACTTTGAATGTGCTGCGCGATTGAGCTTCAATGCGGGCTTGAGAAATTTGAGTCATCGCGTTAGATTTTGCCAGCCCCGCCAATACGCCTGTGCAACACGGTAGGTATTGACTTGCACCTGAACCGTATCTTCCAACACCCGACCATAGCCTCCAGCCATGGCAAAGGCCAAAGGCACACGGCGCTGAAATGCCCAATCAAAAACACGCCGATCACGTGCCTCCAAACCATCAAAGCTCAGGCTTAGCCGCCCAAGACGATCCCTCTCATGGGGGTCGGCGCCGGCGAGGTATATCAACAAACCTGGTTGGAATTGGGCATCCAATCTGTCTAGCGCCAGATCCAAGGCTTCCAAATAAGCATCGTCACAGCAGCCATCGGGCAGCTCCACATCCAAGTCACTTCTTTCCTTGGCAAACGGGAAATTGCGTGCGCCATGCAAGGACAACGTAAAGACATGTGGGTCATCGGCAAAAATATGCGCTGTGCCGTTGCCTTGGTGCACATCCAAATCAACAATGGCCACCCGCAAAGGCTGCACATGGCTGCGTGCCCATTCAGCCTGCATCAACCGTGCTGCGACCGCAGCGTCATTGAACACACAAAAGCCACTCCCGCGGTGGGCATACGCATGGTGTGTTCCGCCCGCCAAATTAGCAGCAACACCCTCGCCAGCGAACAAGCTACAACGCGCCGCCATGACCGTGGCCCCGGCAGACCGTCGCGAGCGCTCCACCATCGATGGCGTCCAAGGAAAGCCAATCTCTCGTTGCGCGGCATTGCTCAGCGTGCCCTCAACCACTGATTGAATGTAGGCGGGGGTATGCACCAGCGCCAACTCACCATTGCTGACTGGTTTGGCCTCCAGCAATTCAATCTCCGGCATTTCGCGCACCAGTTGCTCTCGCAACAAAGCGTACTTGGCCATCGGAAAACGGTGACCCGCAGGCAAGGCCAGCACAAACTGGTCAGAATAAAAAGCACGCATCAAAAAATTAGACCGTCAAATGAATACCCATTGTCGCCAACCATTGAAACAGCAGTTTTTAGAACGCCACCTCTAAACAAGTCCCCGTACCTTGCAAACATCAGGGATAACCCTAAAATTCTGTTTATGCTGCATCGCAACATGTTTTTATCAAAATCTTCTGGAGTCCCCCATGCTGAACGCCGAACAAGTCATCGCCAACAACAAAGCCAACCTGAACAATCTGTTCAGCCTGACCCACCAAGCCTTCGCTGGCGTGGAAAAATTGGTTGAACTCAACCTGACCGCCGCCCGCGCTGCCATGTCTGAATCTGCTGATCACGCCAAAGCCGTGTTGAGCGTGAAAGACGCACAAGAGTTGTTGGCCCTGCAAGCAGGTTTGTTGCAACCCTTGGCAGAAAAGTCTGCCGCTTATAGCCGCCACATTTACGACATTGCATCAAGCACCAGCGCTGACTTGAGCAAGTCCATCGAAGTCAAAGCCACCGAAGGCCAACAAACCGTCATGGGTTACATCGATGCCGCCTTGAAAAACGCACCTGCCGGCTCAGAGCAAGCCGTGGCCTTCTTCAAACAAGCCGTTACCGCAGGCAACAACGCTGTGGAATCTGTTCAAAAAGCCGTCAAACAAGCTGCTGACTTGGCTGAGACCAACCTGCAAGCCGTCACTGACACAGCTGTCAAAGCCACGAAAACAGCTTCCAAAAAGCGTTAATTCGTCAATGATTGTCTCCTCGGGTCCTTTCGTCACCGTCGGGTGCAGGGATCCCTTCAAGGGCTCGCCGCAAGGTGGGCCCTTTTTTTGTGTTGATCAAACTCACTGAGCAGCCAAAGCCGCACGTAACTTGGGCAAGGCTTGCTGCATGGCCAAGCGCCCCGCTTCAATTGAACGACGCCTTGAACCGAAGTCTGCACTGCCCACATTGGCCAATGCAGGACGTACCACCAAATCGGCATCACGCAACTCAAAAGCATTGATGCTTTTGCCCATGATGGTGAAGGTCTGCATCAAGATTTGAAACATATCGCCCGTCTTACCACTCTCGGGCAGGCTAGAAATATCAACCGCCACCACATACTCGGCCCCCATCTGGCGGGCGTAGTGCACTGGAACGGGCGACACCAAGCCACCATCCACATACTCGCGGTTGCCAATCCGCACCGGCTCAAACAGCGACGGAACAGAGCTTGAAGCGCGAACCGCCGTGCCCACATCACCGCGTTGAAACAACACCCCTTGGCCGCTATGAAGGTCAGTGGCCACAATTCCTAAAGGTATTTTGAAGTCCTCTATGCGTCTTGCGCCCGTTTGCGCATTGACATAGCGCCCCAACGCATCTCCTCGCATCATGCCGCGCCCAAGCAGAGGAATCGTCCAATCGGTGATGGTGGCCTCCTCCATGGTCTCAGCCACCATCTGTAACTGTGCACCCGTTTTGCCACTTGCATACAAAGCCGCTACCAAGCTGCCGGCCGAGGTGCCCACCACCAAGTCGGCCTTGATGCCTGCCTCCTCTAGCACTTGCAACACCCCCACATGGGCAAATCCTCGGGCCGCGCCGCCACCTAATGCCAGTCCCAAACGTGGTGTCCTCTTGGACGCTGGCACATCCACAGATGGCACAGCAGTGACGGTTTTAGAGTCCGAACCAGGCGCAACCGGAATGACAGTGGTGCAAGCAGAAACCGCCATGGTCAAGAGCAACAAGATGCCTCGACGCAAAGTCACTGAAAAACAATCGGAAAAAATAAAAGGATTGGTCATTCAACGGTTCAGTTGTACAAAAATTTCAGCCATTGTCCTGGATACTGGACTTGACTGATAATTGACGTTTACGTAAACGTCAATCAATTTCAGCAGGAGATTTTTCATGGACATCAAGGGCCACGTATTCATCGTCACAGGCGGCGCATCAGGCCTTGGCGAAGGCACGGCACGGGCTTTAGCCGCGCGCGGCGGCAGGGTAGTGATTGCCGACATGCAAGCCGACAAAGGCGAAGCAGTCGCCCAAGACATTGGCGGAGCCTATGTCAAATGCGATGTCAGCAGTGAAGCCGATGGTCAGACCGTGGTCGCCAAGGCTGTATCCATGGGCAAACTGGTTGGCCTTGTCAACTGCGCAGGCATAGCGCCTGCGGAGAAAACTGTAGGCAAAAATGGCGCGCACAGCCTGAGCGTCTACACCAAGACCATCATGGTCAACTTGGTCGGCAGCTTCAACATGATTCGATTGGCTGCTGACGCCATGTGCAAGAACGAACCCGAAGCCACCGGTGAACGCGGCGTCCTGATTTCGACCGCCTCGGTTGCAGCCTACGACGGCCAAATCGGTCAAGCCGCTTACAGCGCCTCCAAAGGAGGCGTGGTTGGCATGACCCTTCCCATCGCACGCGACCTGGCCCGCAACGGCATTCGTAACATGACCATCGCGCCTGGCATCTTTGGTACCCCCATGCTGTTTGGCATGCCTCAGGAAGTACAAGACGCTCTGGCAGCCGGTGTACCGTTCCCATCACGCTTGGGTAACCCGCAGGACTACGCCAAACTGGCGCTGCATATTTTTGAAAACGACATGCTCAACGGCGAAGTGATCCGTTTGGACGGAGCCATCCGTTTGGCACCTAAATAAAACCGACCGTGCCATCCAAAGGGTGAGCTCTAAAATCTCGCCTCACCCTTTTTTCACATGGCCATCCCCCAATCCTTCATTCAAGAGTTACTCGCACGTGTTGACGTGGTCGAGGTGGTCGGCCGTTATGTGCAATTGAAGAAGGGGGGTGCCAACTTCATGGGTTTGTGCCCCTTCCATGGCGAAAAGTCACCCTCTTTCTCAGTAAGTCCTGCGAAACAGTTTTTCCACTGCTTTGGCTGCGGCAAAAACGGCAACGCCATTGGCTTCTTGATGGAACACGCCGGCATGAACTTTGTCGAAGCCGTCAAAGACCTGGCCCAAGGCGTCGGTCTGCAAGTGCCCGAAGAAGACATTTCGCCCCAAGACCGCGAGCGCGCCGCCCAGCAACGCGAAAAACAAGCCACACTTACCGACGTGTTGGAAAAAGCGGGCGAGGCCTATCGCAAGCACCTCAAGTCGTCGCCCAAAACCGTGGACTACCTCAAAGGACGCGGCTTGAGCGGTGAAATCGCCAAGCAATTTGGTCTCGGCTACGCACCCGAAGGCTGGCGCAGCTTGGCCAGTGTGTTCCCAGACTACCAAGACCCGCTGCTGGCTGAGAGCGGCTTGGTGATCGTCAACCAAGAAGAAGGCGAAGACGAAAAACGCTACGACCGCTTCCGCGACCGCGTGATGTTCCCGATACGCAACGTCAAGGGCGAATGCATTGGCTTTGGTGGGCGTGTGCTGGGCGAAGGCACGCCCAAGTACCTCAACTCACCCGAAACACCCGTGTTCAGCAAAGGTCGCGAGCTGTATGGCCTGTTTGAAGCCCGCCATGCCTTGCGCGATGCAGGCTATGTGTTGGTGACCGAAGGCTACATGGACGTGGTGGCACTGGCCCAGCTGGGTTTTCCCAATGCGGTGGCCACACTGGGCACCGCCTGCACTGCAGACCACGTGCAAAAACTCTTTCGATTCACCGATGCGGTGGTCTTCAGCTTTGATGGCGACAGCGCCGGACGGCGTGCCGCACGCAAAGCCCTGGACGGCGCCCTGCCCTATGCCAGCGATGTACGCAGTGTGAAATTTTTGTTCTTGCCCGCAGAGCACGACCCAGACAGCTACATCCGCGAATTTGGCAAAGAGGGCTTTGCCCACTGTGTGACCGAAGCCATGCCGCTGAGCCGCTTTTTGATTGAGGTGGCACGCGAAGGCTGCGACTTGCACACGGCGGAGGGTCGCGCCCACATGGCCAGCAATGCAAAACCCCTGTGGATGGCGCTACCTGAGGGCGCACTCAAGCGGCAGCTGTTGGGCGAAATTGCCAGTTTGGCCGACCTGGGCACCCACGAACTGCAAGACCTCTGGCTGCCCTCTACCGCTGCTGCTCCCGCAGCGCGCTCTGGTCACTTTCAAAAGTCTAAAGACTACCGCCCGCGAGACCGCGCCCTGCAAAGCTGGAAACGCAGCAACCTGCGTCAAATACCGGCTGCCCGTGCAGACCATGCCGCAAGGGTATTGCTGTCAGACATGGCCATCTGGGACAGCCTCTCAAGCGAAGACCACACACTTTTGTGTGACTTGCTACCGCCACACGGACCCCTGTTTGCTTGGCTTGATCACCAGCATCATGAACACGGGGCCCAAGCTTGGGGGGCTTTGCGCGAGGGTTTGCGCGGGCAAGAATTTGAGGACTTGGCGCTTCGTGTCATGGCAACCGCTTTTATCCCCGAAGTGAATGACCAAGGCAACCCACCCCCAGACGCCCTCACCCTAGAAGCTTTAAACCGTGAAGCGCATAAGGAGCTGCGCGGCATGCTCAACCGCATGCTCATTGAAAGCCTCAAATTACAAGAAACCCAAGCCATTGAAGCAGCCAAGGACGACCCCTCGGCCCTGGCCCGCTACAGAGGTTTGCAAACGCGCCGACGAGAGCTGGAAATGGCGCAATTGAGTGAACAAGAAACCTAAGAAAAATAAGCGTTTCAAAAGCGTAAAGCTGACTGATTCAGGTATAATCCATATTTTTCGGCAAGCGCGACAGCAGCACCTCCGGATCGGCCACACGTGACACACAGCGCACGGCCCGCCACTCTCCCGCAAGGGCTGCACACCAAATGTTCGCCCATCCCCCTTGCCTTTAAAACCCTTGCCCCCATGTTTTTTACCTGCACCGGGTTTGTGTGGTGCTGTGTATTTGTTTCTTTGATGTCTAGGAGTTTCCATGCCCGTCGACCGCAAGTCCAAGAAGCCGGCCCCCAAAGTGGCCCAACCAACTGCCAAGCCAGTAGCCAAAAAGACGGCTTCAGCTGTCTCCAAAGCGGCTGCTAAGCCTGTTGGGAAAACCACTGCAAAAGCTGTTACTCAGAAAGCCATCAAGCCCGTTGCAAAATCTGCTGCAAAGCCAGCGCCTAAGTCTGCAACGAAAGCCAAATCAGTGCCCGTATCCAAAGCAAAAGTCGTCGCAAAACCTGTCGTCGTCAAAACAGTTCCCAAAGCACCCAAGGCAAAAATCGAACAGCCAAAAAAGAAAGCTGCAAGCGTAGAAGCCAAAGCTCCAAAAGCCGCTGCCAAGAAAGCAGTCAAAGCCAAAGCTGGTAAACCAATGCTCGATGAAGACATGAGCGACATCGAAGCCGACCTCGAAGTCGAAGAAGTGGCAACGACTGAAAAAGTCAAACCCCTGCGTATGAAAATCAGCAAGGCCAAAGAACGCGCCTTGATGAAAGAATTTGGTCTTGATGAGACCGTGCTGTCTGAAGAAGACATGCAAAAGCGCCGTCAGCGCCTGAAAACACTGATCAAGTTGGGTAAAACACGCGGCTACCTGACCCATGGCGAAATCTCTGACCACTTGCCCGACAAGCTGGTGGACGCTGAAACCCTGGAAGTGGTGATCTCCATGTTGAACGACATGGGCGTTGCGGTTTACGAACACACGCCTGACGCAGAAACTCTGCTGCTCAACAACAACACGCCCACCGCAGCCACCGAAGAAGAGGCCGAAGAAGAAGCCGAAGCTGCACTGTCTACCGTAGACAGCGAATTTGGCCGCACCACCGATCCCGTGCGCATGTACATGCGCGAAATGGGCACAGTCGAGCTGTTGACGCGTGAAGGCGAAATTGAAATCGCCAAGCGCATCGAAGGCGGCCTGATGGACATGATGCAAGCCATCAGCGGTTCACCAGCCACCATCGCCGCCATTTTGGAAATGGCCAACGACATCCGCGAAAACAAAGTGGTGATTTCCACTGTGGTCGATGGTTTCAGCAACATCAACGAAGCCGACGACTATGTGGCCGAGGAAGACTTTGACGAGTTCGACGAGGCCGATGACGACGATGGCAAAGGTGGCTCCAAAGCGCTGACCAAAAAGCTCGAAGAGCTGAAAAATCAAGCGCTCGAGCACTTCGACCGCATGACCGTGCTGTTCGAAAAACTGCGCAAAATCTACGACAAAGAAGGCTACGGGACACCGGCTTATCAAAAAGCACAGGCCGCGTTGACCGAAGAGCTGATGACCATCCGCTTCACGGCCAAGACCATCGAAAAACTCTGCGAAATGGTGCGCGGTCAAGTGGATGAAGTGCGTAAAAAAGAACGCGAACTGCGCCGCATCATCGTAGACAAATGTGGCATGCCACAAGCCACCTTTGTCAAAGACTTCCCCCCCAACCTGCTCAACCTGAAGTGGGTTGAAAAACAAGCTGCAGCCGGCAAGCCTTGGTCAGCCACCATGGGGCGCAACATTCCGCCCATTCAAGAGCTTCAGCAAAAGCTCATGGACTTGCAATCGCGTGTGGTCGTGCCTCTGGAGCGCCTCAAAGAGATCAACAAGCGCATGAACGAAGGCGAGCGCAATTCGCGTAACGCCAAGAAAGAAATGATCGAAGCCAACTTGCGCCTCGTCATTTCTATCGCCAAAAAATACACCAACCGTGGCTTGCAGTTCTTGGACCTGATTCAAGAAGGCAACATCGGTTTGATGAAAGCCGTCGATAAGTTCGAATACCGCCGTGGTTACAAGTTCTCGACCTACGCCACTTGGTGGATCCGTCAGGCCATCACCCGCTCCATCGCCGACCAGGCCCGCACCATCCGCATCCCGGTCCATATGATCGAGACCATCAACAAGATGAACCGCATCAGCCGCCAACACTTGCAAGAGTTTGG
>CANFYL010000043.1 GCA_947451285.1 Comamonadaceae bacterium | reverse complement strand
GGTTTGAAACTGGGCGACTCACATGGGCTTGAACCTGATTTTTGCGCGCGCCAAAAACGGTGTGATCGGGCGCGACAACACCCTGCCTTGGCACTTGCCCGAAGACTTGGCGCATTTCAAACAGACCACCTTGGGTCAGCCCGTGATCATGGGCCGCAAAACTTGGGAGTCCTTGCCGCCGAAGTTTCGCCCTTTGCCCGGTCGCACCAACATCGTGGTGACACGCCAGTCTGCGTGGCAAGCCGATGGGGCACAGGTGGCTCACAGCGTTGAACAGGCGCTTGCCTTGTGCCCAGACGGTGCGCAAGCTTGGGTGATCGGTGGCGCCGAGCTTTATGCGCAAGCCCTGCCGCTAGCCGATACGGCCGTGGTGACTGAGATTGATGCTGACTTTGAAGGCGACGCCTACGCCCCCACGTTTGACAGCAGCTGGCATGAAACCGCGCGCGTGTCAGGCCTGGCAGCCAATGGACTGCGCTACCACTTTGTCACCCTCCACCGCCAACGCTGACTGACGCCACCATGCAACTCGCCACCTGGAATGTGAACTCGCTGACCGTTCGTCTGCCCCAAGTTCTGGATTGGTTGGCTGCCAACCCCGTCGATGCCTTGGTGTTGCAAGAGACCAAAACCACGGATGACAAATTCCCCCGCGAAGCCATTGAAGCCGCGGGCTACCAAGTGGCTTTTTTTGGCCAAAAAACCTACAACGGGGTGGCCTTGATTTCGCGCGGTCAAGCCCAAGAAGTGGTGAAAAATATCCCGGGTTTTGAAGACGACATGGCGCGTGTGATTGCCGGCACGGTCGATGGCGTGCGGGTGATTGGCGCCTACTTCCCCAATGGACAAGCCCCAGACAGCGACAAGTTCGTCTACAAAATGCGCTGGTTGGACGCCCTGCACGCATGGCTTGGTCGCGAAATCAGCCAATACCCCGAGTTGGTGTTGATGGGCGACTTCAACATCACCGTCGATGACCGCGATGTGTGGGACCCAGTCGGACTGAAAGACACCATCCATTGCACGGTGCCAGAGCGAGAGCACTTTCAACGCTTGATTGAACTGGGCATGCACGATGCCTTTCGCTTGTTTGACCAAGCCGAAAAGAGCTATAGCTGGTGGGACTACCGAGAGTTTGCTTTTCGACGCAATCGGGGCTTGCGTATCGACCACATCTTGGTGAGCGATGCACTCCAAGCATCGGTTCAGTCGTGTGTGATCGACAAAGCACCTCGCAAAAACGAACGCCCCAGCGACCACACACCTGTGGTGGTAACGCTGGCTTGAATCGCTCAGTCTTCCAAGCCCAGTTCTTGGATCTTGCGGGTGATCGTATTGCGTCCAATGCCCAGTTTTTGTGCCGCTTCGATGCGCCGTCCTCGGGTATTGGCCAATGCCGTTTGTATCAAGCGCGCCTCAAAGCGACGCGCCAGCACATCCCAGACATCGGTTCGTCCAGCAACCAAAAGGCTCATGGTTTCGGCCTCTAAGCCTTGCTCCCAATTGGCACCGGGCAAGTTCAAAACCACTGGATTGCTAAGACCTGAATCACTGAAGCTGGCCGAAGCACTTGGCACAGTGGGGACATAGGACCCAGGGCGTTCGGTGGCAGTGTCTGCAGCGTCGAGCACATGGATCGTTGGAACGGCGACCACATCGCAGTTGATTTGAACTTCAGGCGGCAAGTCTTTGGGCTCAATGACTTGGGCAGGTGCCATCACCGTCAACCAATGACATATGTTTTCGAGTTGCCGCACATTGCCCGGAAAGGCGAACTGATTGAGCACGACCTGCGCCGATTCGGCAATACGTTTGGGCTCGACGCCCAATTGCTGTGCACTCTGCTGCAAAAAGTGGCGCGTCAAGACCGGAATGTCCTCCCGGCGCTCACGCAAAGCGGGCAAGCGCAAGCGAATCACATTCAAGCGGTGAAACAAGTCTTCACGGAACACACCATCTTTGACGCGCTTTTCCAAGTCTTGGTGGGTGGCGGCGATCACACGCACATTGGCCTTAATGGCGCTGTGCCCGCCCACGCGGTAGTAGTTGCCGTCGCTCAACACCCGTAACAAACGGGTTTGCAGGTCAAACGGCATGTCGCCAATTTCATCCAGAAAGAGTGTGCCGCCCTCGGCTTGTTCAAAGCGCCCACGGCGTGTGGTTTGCGCACCGGTGAAGGCGCCGCGCTCGTGGCCGAACAATTCACTCTCTAGCAAATCCTTAGGGATGGCTGCGGTGTTGATGGCGACAAACGGCCCCTTGTTGCCCGCGTCTCCGCGCGGCGAGTGTTTGTGCAAGGCGCGCGCGACCAATTCTTTGCCACTGCCACTCTCGCCGGTGATCATGACCGTGACATTGCTTTGACTCAATCGGCCAATGGCACGAAACACATCTTGCATGGCGGGGGCCTGGCCCAGCATTTCAGGGGTTGCATCCTGCAACTCACTTTGGGCTTGCTCCCGCTGGCTCTCGTCCACAGCGCGGCGAATCAACTCGACCGCTTTGGGTAAATCAAAGGGCTTGGGCAGGTACTCGAAAGCGCCGCCCTGAAAAGCTGAGACCGCGCTGTCCAAATCAGAGAACGCCGTCATGATGATCACAGGCAAAGTCGGCAAACGCTCTTTGACTTTGGTGAGCAGGTCTAGCCCCGAGCCCCCTGGCATGCGGATGTCGCTGACCAAGATTTGGGGTCCTTCGTCTTCCCCAGCCGCATCAAGCGCTTGCAACACTTCACGCGGGTTGGTGAAACTTCGCGTGGGCAGGTTCTCGCGCTGCAAGGCTTTCTCAAGCACGAAGCGAATTGACTGGTCGTCATCAACAATCCAAATCGGTTTCATTTCGGTACTTTCATTTCGGCACTTTCGTTGCATCTACAGAAGAAGAGGCTGAATGCGTCAAGGCAGCGGGATTAGGATTTTGAAATCCGTGCGTCCCGGCACACTGTCACATTCAATCAAACCATGGTGCTGCTGGATGAATGTTTGCGCCAGATTCAGCCCCAGGCCTGACCCGCCATCCCGTCCAGAGACCAAAGGAAAAAACAACCGATCCTTGATCTCTTCCGGAATGCCGGGCCCGTTGTCAATGACATGCAATTCCAATGCCAGGCGATAGCGTTGTTTGCCAAAAGTCACCCCTCGGATGACCCGAGTACGCAAAATGATCTTGGCGTCACCCGCTTGGGTGCGTTCAGCCAAGGCCTGGGCCGCGTTGTGCACGATGTTGAGGACCGCTTGAATCAATTGCTCACGGTCACCCCGAAACTCAGGAATAGAAGCGTCGTAATCGCGCGCCATCTGCAAACCGCGGGGAAACTCCGCCAGCACCAGGCTGCGCACGCGTTCACAGACCTCATGGATATTGACATCGCCCACCATGTGCGGACGTCGGTGCGGTGCCAGCAAACGGTCTACCAAAACCTGCAAGCGATCTGCCTCATGGATGATGACCTGGGTGTACTCCACCAAGTCACGACTCTCCACCTCCATCTGAAGCAGTTGAGCTGCGCCTCGGATTCCGCCCAAAGGATTTTTGATTTCATGCGCCAAGTTGCGTATCAGCTCTTTGTTGGCCTGGGCTTGATCAATCAAGCGCTCCTCGCGGTCTTGGCGGGCCTGCTGCTCCAGAGGCAGCAACTCCACCAACACCTCGCAGGGACGGTCTGTGGGCGCCACGATGACATGAACCGGCAAGGGGTCTTGCTGCGGGCGACGCAAATGCGCGTCATAGCGCAACGCGGCAAAAGCATTGGTTTGCGCACCTTGCAAGGCATTCTCCAAGGCTTGACCCTCGGTGAAATATTGGGACAAGGTCGTGCCTTGAATGTTGCGTCGCGACACGCCCATCACATCTTCGAGGGCTGCATTGGCAAATACCACGGACCCGTCCACATGCACCACGGCCACCAAGGTGGCCAGCAAATCAAAAGAATTAAATGGGTCCGATCGGGTGTCTGGGCTGGTGGACGGTGAATGTTTATCGGTCAAGGGGCAACTCCTGGTGCAATCGCAGGCAGACGCGATATCTCACGCTGCAAACCTGCCAAATCAGCTTCGCTGCGTTGAAGGGCGGCGCGCAATTGCGCCACCCGCTCTTGGTATTTGGTGGGCTGGCGAAATTCATCGGCTAGCCGCTCGGGCTCGCCTTGGTTCCATGCCTGCAGCAAGGCTTGGTGGCGCGTCTGAGCCCGTTGCCATTCCGCTTGCAAGACTGCGCGAGCTTGGGCATCGCGCTGACGTTGCTCGACCCCGTCTACTTTGGACTCACTGGCAACAGGGCCAGCCGGTGAAACCACTGCTGGCGTGCGCTGCACTTGAGTGCCTTCAATCACCGTGACGGATGCATGTCGCAAAGTCGTGCAGTTGCGCTTGGGGTCTGGCTGGTTGGTGTATTCACTGCCGCAGCGATACACCTGCGGTGCATCCGCAGCCACAGCGCTTAGGCCATTGCCGACCCACAAAGCGCCCACAGCAACACGCATCAAGAAACGTTTCATAGCAACAAACACAAGTAAAAACTGCACCAACAAAAAAGGACGGCTCACGCCGTCCTCTTTGTTGAAAAGCCGCAAAGAATTACAGCGAGTAGTACATGTCGTACTCAACAGGATGCACGGCCTGACGGAAGCGTGTGACTTCGGTCATTTTGAGCTCAATGTATGCGTCGATCATGCTGTCGGTGAACACGCCACCTTTGGTCAAGAAGGCACGGTCTTTGTCCAAGTATTCCAAGGCTTGGTCCAAGCTGTGGCACACGGTGGGCACCAATGCGTCCTCTTCGGGAGGCAAGTGGTACAGGTCTTTGGTGGCAGCTTCGCCTGGGTGGATCTTGTTTTCGATACCGTCTAAACCAGCCATCAACAAGGCCGAGAAGCACAGGTAAGGGTTGGCCATGGGATCTGGGAAACGTGCCTC
Source organism: Comamonadaceae bacterium (assembly GCA_947451285.1). Taxonomy (GTDB): domain Bacteria; phylum Pseudomonadota; class Gammaproteobacteria; order Burkholderiales; family Burkholderiaceae_C; genus Limnohabitans. The sequence goes on along the minus strand of CANFYL010000043.1, from coordinate 10,271 downwards.
GATGCGACGGCCTTTGTCAGACGCCACGTGCGGGATACGGATCGATGCAGAACGGTTACGGCTGGAGTAAGCCAACTTCACAGGGGCTTCAAAACCGGGCACCAAACGCTTGTAGCTGTTGGTTGAAGGGTTGGTGATGGCGTTCAAAGCACGTGCGTGCTTGATGATGCCGCCGATGTAGAACAATGCAATGTCGCTCAAACCTGCGTAGCCATTGCCTGCGAACAGGTTTTTGCCATCTTTCCAGATCGATTGGTGCACGTGCATGCCAGAACCGTTGTCGCCCACGATGGGCTTGGGCATGAAGGTGGCAGTTTTGCCGTAGGCATTCGCCACGTTCCACACCACATACTTCAGTTTTTGGGTCCAGTCAGCGCGTTCGACCAAAGTGGAGAACTTGGTGCCGAGTTCGTTTTGGCCGGCGCCAGCCACTTCGTGGTGGAACACTTCAACGGGGATGCCCATTTCTTCCAAGATCATGGACATTTCAGCGCGCATGTCTTGGGTGCTATCCACGGGAGGTACGGGGAAGTAGCCGCCTTTGACGGTGGGACGGTGGCCTTTGTTGCCACCTTCGATGACTTTGCCGGTGTTCCAAGGCGCTTCGTAGTCGTCAACCTTGAAGAAAGAACCCGACATTTCATTGCCCCAACGCACGTCGTCGAACAAGAAGAATTCGGGTTCTGGTCCGAAGTAAGCGGTGTCACCCAAGCCAGAAGCCTTCAGATAGGCTTCTGCGCGCTTGGCGATCGAACGTGGGTCACGGTCGTAAGACTTGCCGTCACCGGGCTCTAACACGTCACAAGACAACACCAAGGTGGACTCTTGGAAGAAAGGATCGATGAAAGCAGACATGGCATCGGGCATGAGCAACATGTCAGAGGCTTCAATGCCCTTCCAACCAGCGATCGAAGAGCCGTCAAATGCGTGGCCTTCGGTAAATTTGTCTTCGTTGAAAGCTGAAATTGGCACGCTCACGTGCTGTTCTTTGCCACGGGTATCGGTAAAACGGAAGTCAACGAACTTCACTTCGTTGTCTTTCACCATCTTCATCACGTCTGCGACGGTCTTGGCCATCAGGTTCTCCTGCAAGGGTAGGTAGGTTTAGAAAAGTGTCGAGGTTTGAGGATGCAGGTTCTGTGCCAAGAATAGGACGATAAAACCCGTCACCTCAATTAACGTCAAGCAACGTATTTTGCCCTGACTTGGGAGCCCATTTGGCACGATAGACCGTCTATCCACGAAAAAGACCTCGCCAGGAAATTCTTTATTTTGGTGCAATTATAAGCTGCGCACCAATTAAGGGCGATTTCAGCCTCGCACCAATTCGGGGCCTAATTTCGGACCGAAGGCTTTCAAACCTTCCAGCAAATGCGGGTAGGCCTGAACCACCTTGACGGGATCGCCTTTGACACCCAGTTCAATATGCCGGCCATATTCTGGGTGGTCCACGCTTGGCAAGCTGAACACCTTGACCCCGGGATGGTCATGCTCAATGGTCTCCATCAAAGGGGTCAGAGATGCCTCCATGGCACCAAACACAACCACCGATTTTTCAAGCCAAGCGTTGGTCTGGAACAAATGGGAATAGTAGGTGTCAAGCACCCAAGCCATCATCGGCCAAGCCATCACAGGAAAGCCGGGCACAAAGTGAACTGCTCCGCCTTGAGCGCCAAAACAGCTAAAGCCTGGGATCTTGTTGTAAGGGTTGGGAATGATCTTCGCGCTTTGCGGAAACACACCCATGTTCAGGCGGTGCTTGTTGTCATCACGCTCAGGCTCATAGGGAATGCCCTGTTCTTTGGCCACGTCTTGCATGCGCGAACGAATCAACACTTCAGCCTCGGGATGGAGGACCAAATCTTCTCCCAGTGCACGCGCTGCACATTGGCGGGTGTGGTCGTCTGGCGTAGCCCCTATGCCACCACAGGAAAACACAATGCTGTGGCTTTGGAAGGCGCGCTTTAAGGTGTGGGTAATTCGCTCGGGTGAGTCGCCCACATAGTCAGCCCAATCCAAGGAGAGGCCACGTTCACCAAGGAGTTCAATGGTTTTTGGCATGTGCTTGTCAGCACGCTTGCCCGACATAATTTCGTCGCCGACGATGATCAGCCCAATCTCAGGGCGCAGGGGGTGTGATGTATTGCTCATCCTCAGATGCTAGCGCGGGCAGGGGGACCGAGGCGCCGACCACGACAGAATCCGACTCAGCACGCAGACTTTCCAAGGCTCCAAGGCTGTAATGGGTAAACCACAAGGCAGTGAAAGCAAAAACCCCTGCATAAATCCAAATGGCCATGGGTATCAAGACCACAAAAGCCGCCGCAAACAAAGCCCCTGAGGCCCACACCAAGCTAGGCAAAGCGCCTAAATACCCTGTCAGTACACCAATCAACAGCAACCAGCCCCTGTGTTGGCGGCCAATGGCAATGCGTTCTTCTCGACTGGCGTGCACGGCCAAGGCATCAAACACCATCACGCGGTAACTCAGCCAACCCCAAATCAAGGGTGGAATCACAAACATCAGGGGCGGTACCACCCACAGCGGCAAGGTGATGAGCATGGCCAGTAAAGCGGCCAAGGTAGATCCCAAAGTCCATACCAGGCTGCTCAGAGACGACCCCCCGTGCTTGAGCGCCAAATGGGGAAACCGACGCTGCACCACCAGGTCCACCAAGGCAGGGCCCATCATCAAAGAAACAGCCAACAAGGTCATCACCACCAACATGGGCGTGACAGCAAAGATCACCACCAAGGGCACCAGTACGCTTTGCAAATCGCCCGCACCGTGGGCTTGCATCCAGTCCATCATGCTTTGCAGCACCTGCCAACTCGACAACATATCGCGCACCCAGTCTTGTGTCGGTTGCCAATAGAAATAGCCCCAGCTCAAAGCGACCACCAGCAACATGAGCAAGGGCAACAATGACAAGAGCATCACGCGTGGCATCAGGCAATAACCCGCAGCACGCCAAAAAGAATCGAGCAACAAACGCATGTCAAAAGCATACCCCAGCCTCACAGGCTTAGGAAAGGCTTATGCAGTTGAGCGCAATGCGCTGATGAAACGTTGAACCCCAAGTTTTTGCTGCGACCAAAAACCTTCGCCGTAATCACGCCCTAGCTCTACTTGGTCCCGAATACCAGTAGGCTCAAAACGCAGCGAAAAGTCTGCCGATCCAAACAACATGTCCCACCAGGGCAAGAGCACTCCGAAGTTATGGCCGCCCAATTCGTAGGGCGTCCCAGCCTCTGCGAATGAGGCGCTTGCTGGCACTGACTGCTGCGCAGGCCGCCCGCGCTCGTGCCCAATGCCTACCCCGTGGTGCAGGCGATGAAACCTTGGGCTGACCCACAGTCGCTCCCCCCAGTGCCCAAAACTCACACGCAAGTTGGCATGCTGGAAGTTTTCGCTCAGCTGCGTGATGGCCACTATCGCCACAAACTGGCTGGGCGCAATGCCAATCAACTGGGCCACCAGCACCCAAATGACAGCACCGATCAGATCGTCCAAGAGGTGGTTGCGGTTGTCGGTCCATTGCGTCATCTGTCGCTGCGAATGGTGCACCGCATGCAGTGCCCACCACCAAGACCATTGGTGCTGGGCTCTGTGCAACCAGTAACTCAAAAAATCAAACACCACCAAATACAGCAAGAAACTGGTCCAAGCGGCGTCTGTCACACCTGGCCACAGATCTTCGAGATGAAAAGTCCCCAAACCAGCCGTGCGCAGGTGTCCCAGCAGATCGTCCATCACCGGATCTATCGTGAAAAACAATGCAATTCGAAACAGTCCCAAACGATGAATCAAGGTATAGATCACGTCGGTTCGAACGTTGCTGGGGCTAGCCACCGGCTCAACGGGGCGCCAGCGCTGCAAGGGCTCAATCACCAACAGCATGACCACAATCTGCATCAAGCCAACGAGCAACCACCCCGTGCCATTGAAGACATCTTCTAGCCGGCTGCCCAGCCCCAAAGCAAAGGCCAAAGGTTGCAACCAGTTTTCATATAAAGCAGCTTGCACTGTGGCAAACGCATCAATCAATGTGTCCATGCGCTGTATTGTGGGTGGTCTTGCAGAGTGGCAAAGCAAAACCCTTTGGCCTTGAGGCCTTCAACCAAAGGCTCCAGCACAGAGGGGGCCCAGGGGTCTTGACGTGACCAAATGCCTAAATGCGCCATCAGGATGTCGCCTGAGCGGATGTTCTTCAAAGCGCGCCTGAGCAAGACAGTGTTGGGGTATTTGTCACTGGGTAACTCATCCCCCAAAAACCCCGCATCGGCCCACCCCACATGGGCAAACCCACATTGTTTTGCGGCTGCGAGCAATGAAGGCGAAGTTTTACCGCCAGGCGCACGAAACAGGGGCAAAGGCTTTTGCCCAGTGAGTTGCTGCAATCGGGTGTTGGCACGCTGCAACTCTTGGCAATAGTGCGCCGCGTCCCAAGGCTCCACCAAACCTTTTTTCGGCCCCGCACTGGCACGCATCAACCAGCGGCCCTGCGGCTGATCGGACTGCCAGTACACATGGTCATAGGTGTGTGATGCGAAAGCGTGGCCTTCGGCGCCCCGAGCCCGCCACCAAGCAGCCCAGTGCTCACCTAAGGTGCCGTCCCCCTCTTGAGTGGGCTCATGGGCTGCAAAAAATGTGACCTTGACCTGTTGGCGATTCAACACCTCGGCGATCAAGGGTGCCACCCCCATGTGACCCGTGTCCAAGGTGAGATACACGGGCTTGTTGCACGGTGGCGCTGCTTGCGCCACCCAGCTGATGGCCGCCAAACACAAGGTCAACAGCGCGGATTTACGCATGCTCAAAAACGCTTGGCGTGATCCAGCGTCCAAATGCCGTGGGGTGACTTGCCCACCTTGACCTGGCGCACCAACTGGCCAGTGGTGAGATCGATCACACTCATTTTTTTGATCCAGCGCGACGATACGAACAACAATTTTCCGTCGGCTGAGACCTCCATGCAGTCAGGGCCGCCGGGTGCTTTGAATTGCGCCACCGACTCGAGGGTGGTGTAGTCGATCTTGTTGATGGTGTTGGCCACTCGGTTGCCAACCAACACATGGCGACCATCGCCCAAGGCGCGGAATGCGTGAGCGCCCTCACCCGTCGGAATGGTTTTGAACAACTTAGCTTGCGGGCCTGTGACGTCATACACCTCGACCCGGTCACCGCCCGTCAAGCCAACCAACAGGTATTTGTCATCCGGCGTGCCAAACACATCGGCAGGCAGCGAGCCGGTTTTGACACGCCATTTCAAAGTTTGCGTGGCCAGGTCAACCGCCACCAACTCGTCGCTGTCTTGCATCGATGCATAGGCGGTAGTGCTTTTGGAGTCAATCCATATGTGGCTGGGTGTTTTGCCCGAAGGGATGCGCTTGACCAAGCTCAGGTCTTTACCGTCCCAACGGTAAATATCGATGTGGTTAAGGCGGTTGGCTACCGTGACAAACCATTTCATATCGGGGGAGAAACGTAACTGGTAAGGGTCGAGTGTGCCGCGCACCACGCGCTGCACTTCTGCCGTGCGTGGATCCACAAAGGTCAATGAGTCGCCTCCCGCATTGGCCACAATCACTGATTTTTCATCGGGCGTGAGGTACAAGTGGTGCGGCTCTTTGCCCGTTTGGATACGACGGGTTTCTTTCCAGGTCACAGGATCAATCACACTGACACTGGCGTCTAGCGAGTTGAGCACGAAGATAGGGTTGGCCGCCTGGACAGTCGCAGAACACATCAGCACGCCAGCGAGCGCCAGCATCAATCGTTGAAACAAAAACACCGTGAATCCACCTTCAAAAAATGACCTCCAGTGTAACGATCGGCTTCGAGAACTGCATGTCCTGCGGATTTAATATGCGGCCATGGCCATGATTCAGCTCAAACAAACGCGCATTGAAGTGCAACAGATACTGCGCCCTGCCCAGGCCGATGTTCAACCCAAGGCACCTATTGTGTTTTTGCATGAAGGTCTGGGCTCGGTCGCCTTATGGCGCAGCCGCGAAGGCTTTTGGCCCGAACAGGTGTGCCTAGCCACCGGTCGCGCTGGGGTGGTGTATTCACGCCGTGGTTATGGGCAATCAGACGGGCTCATGGATGTGCGCGGCACCAACCGACTCCCCCCCGACTACATGCACCGCGAAGCCTGGGAGGTGTTGCCTGAGTTATTGGAAGCGCTCCACATTGAACAGCCAGTGCTGTTGGGCCATTCGGACGGCGGCACGATTGCCTTGTTACATGCCGCACGACAGCCGCTGAGTGCTTGCGTGGTGATGGCCCCTCATGTGATGGTGGAAGAGGTGTCTTTGCGCGCCATCGAAGCCGCACGCGAAGCCTATGTGAGCGGTGATTTGCGTGGGCGCTTGTCCAAGTTTCACCGAGATGTCGACACGGCGTTTTGGCAATGGAACGACGTATGGCTGTCAGACGGATTTCGCAGCTTTGACATTCGCAGCGTGTGCCACGACATCCGTTGCCCTGTGCTGGCACTGCAAGGGGCAGATGACGCCTACGGCACGTTGCGCCAGATTGAAGAGATTCGCCCCGAGCGCGGGCAAATCATCCGCCATGCATTGGCAAATTGCGGGCATTCACCGCATAAAGACCAAGCGCAAGCCACTTTGACCTTGGTGGCAGATTTTTTGGCTGACAAGCCCTGAACCCGCAACGCGTGCATGGCGCAGTCAGTGCGTCACTTACCGGTCAAGAACTTCATCTCGTCGTCTGTGATCCAGCGCCACTGCCCTGGTTGCAAATCCTCGGGCAATGGCATGGCACCGATCTGCGATCGGTGCAAGCCCATCACCTTGTTACCCACAGCAGCCAGCATGCGTTTGACTTGGTGGTATTTGCCCTCTGTCAGCGTCAAGCGCAGGTGGTGGTCGGCCACCGCTTCGCAGGCGGCGGCACGCACAGGCTTGGGCGAATCGTCCAGCACCACGCCGTCCAGCAGTCGCTGGACCTGCTTGGCATCCAGCGGGTCGTCGGTGGTCACCTCGTACACCTTGGGCACGTGGTGGCGCGGTGAACTCATGCGGTGAATCAAGGGGCCATCGTCGGTCAACACCAACATGCCGGTGGTGTCTTGGTCAAGACGCCCCACGGCTTGCACGCCTTGCACCGCGCTTTTTTGCGGCCTCTGCCGCAGCGCCGGTGGCAACAGGGTGTACAGGCTCGGCCATGCCGAGGGCTTGTGTGAGCACTCATAGCCCGCAGGCTTGTGCAGCAGCACATAGGCTTTGGCGTGGTAGGGCCACAGCACACCTTGCACCGAGTACGCGAGGCCTTCATGCACGTCCACCTCTTGCAGTGGGTCATCACAGTCCACCAGGCCGTTGCCCAGATCGACTTGCACATAGCCTTGCTGAATCAAACCCGCACAAATACGGCGGGTGCCAAAGCCTTGGGAATACAAAATATCTTGCAATTGCATGGGCGCCATCGTAAACGCTGGCCCCTGGTGCCATCGTGGTGCAACCGCAGGGCAGGCCTAGGCAAAATAGAACGCCTGCACAAGCCCTTCTGTTTGCCCCTGAAAGCCACCATGTCCCCCAGCTCAGACTACCTCCAATGCGGCCACTTCAATCTGCACTACACCGCCTGGGGACCAGAAGGCGCGCCCGTGGTGATCGCCTGGCATGGCTTGGCGCGCACAGGGCGCGACTTTGACAGCCTGGCCCAACAGCTGGTACCGAACTACCGCGTCATTTGCCCGGACACCATTGGCCGTGGTTTGAGTCAGTGGAGCCATGACCCCAACAACGACTACTGCCTGGCCCGCTACGCACGTTTGGCACTGGCCTTGTTGGATGGTTTGCACATTGAACGTGCACACTGGATTGGCACTTCCATGGGTGGCGCCATTGGCATGGTGTGCGCCGCAGGTTTGGATTTGCCTGAATTCAAAGGGCGCATCCAAAGCCTGCTGCTCAACGACATGGCCCCTGAATTGGCACAGGCGGCCATCGAACGCATCAAAGCCTACGCCGGCACCCCCCTGGCCTTTGACACCGTGCCAGAGTTGGAAGCATTTTTCCGTCAAGCCTATGCCCCTTTTGGTGTTCACACCGATGCGCAATGGCGACATTTGACCGAAACATCCACCCGACGTTTGCCCGATGGCCGCGTGACGCCCCATTACGACCCCGCCATCGTGCAACAGTTTTTTCGTCCCGCGGCTGAATACGACATGTGGGCCCAGTACGACGCACTGAGCATGCCCGTGATGGTGCTACGAGGCGCCAACTCCGACTTGGTGATGCCAACAACTTTGGAGGCCATGCGCAGTCGCGGACCGGGAACCCTAGGGCACTTGCGCATTCATGAGATTGAGGGCTGCGGTCACGCTCCTGCGCTGAATGTTCCCGAGCAGTGGGCATTGGTGAGCGACTTCTTGAAATCAACCGCCTGACGGTTGACGCGCTAAAGGCACAAATGCTGCTCGCGCTTGGTCCCCCAGGCCATCGGTGAGTTGCTGCAACAGCGCGATGAACTGTGAACGCTGGTTCAGCGTCAACGGCGCCATGAGTTGTTCGTAAGCTTCTTGCACAGGCGCTGTGGTTTGTCTCAGCAGTTGCTCGCCCTCGGACGTTAAGCACAAGCTCATCTGCCTTCGATTGCTTTGAGACAGTTCACGCACCACCAAACCACGCTGTGCAAGTCCGCGCAAGACGCGCAACACGGTCACCTTGTCAAACGCCAAAGCACGTGCCAAGCGCGTTTGGTCAATGCCCGGCTCTTCTTTCAGCACCATCAGTGCGCCATATTGGGCTTGTGTCAAACCCATCGCCGAGCAATTTGCTTCGAAAATAGCCGCTGAAATTTGATGTGCACGGCGCAACAAAAAACCGGGGCGCTGATACATGTCGAGCAAAGGCATGGATTCGGGTTTCTATTGAGAAGCGGAGAGCTGAGAACAAGACACAATAATCGTTTGCATGCTAACGGACAATTATTCTCATAAAGATCGGGGTAAACGATGAAGGTGGCCATCTTAGGTGGGGGCATTGTTGGTTTGGGATTTGCGCTGGGCTTACACGCTCGCGGCATTGACTGCGAAGTGTTCGAAGCTGTGGCGGACATCAAAGAGATCGGCGTGGGCATCACCCTGCTGCCGCACACCAACAAAGAGCTCGCTGCCTTGGGCCTGCTGCCCCAGCTGGAAGAGGTCGGCATTGAAAACCTCGAGAGCGTGTTCTACAACCGCTTTGGCCAATACATCTACAAAGAGCTGCGTGGCCGCCATGCGGGCTACGCCACCCCCGAGTTGGGCATTCACCGCGGCAAGTTGCACCGCATCATGTTTGATGCCGCCATGGCGCGCCTGGGCGCAGACCGCATCCACACCGGCTACCGCTGCATCCGAGTGGACCAAACTGAACAACACGCCATCGCCACCTTCCAATTGGCCAATGGCGACACACGCCAGGTCCAGGCCGACATTGCTGTGGCCTGCGACGGTGTCAATTCGGCCGTTCGCAAACAACTCTTCCCCGACGACAAGGTGTGCTTTGCCGGCATCAACACTTGGCGTGGTGTGACGGTGCACAAGCCCATCTTGTCAGGCAAAAGCTATATGCGCATCGGCTCGATTGACACCGGCAAGATGGTGATCTACCCCATCGTCGACAACGTGGACGGTCAAGGCAACCAGCTCATCAACTGGACCTCTGAGATTCGCCTCGATGGCGCACGCATGAACGACTGGAACAAGCCCGGTAACCCAGCTGACACCTTGGAATACTTCAAAAACTGGAAGTTCCCCTGGCTGGATGTGCCCAACCTGATCATGTCGTCCGAGCGCGTGTTCGAGTACCCCATGGTCGACAAGGACGCCTTGCCCCAGTGGAGCTTTGGCCGTGTCACCTTGATGGGCGATGCCGCACACCCCATGTACCCGCGTGGCTCCAACGGTTCAGCACAAGGGCTGATCGACGCTCGCACCTTGGCGGACTTGCTGGCGCAAAGCACCGACCCCGTCGCCACCCTGAAGGCCTACCAAGACCTGCGCCTGCCAGCCACCGCCAAAGTGGTGGAGACCAACCGCACCCAACCGCCGGACTTCATCATCATGAAGGCCGATGAACTCAGTGGGGACAAACCCTTCAACCACATTGATGACTTGATCAGTCAAGACGAACTGCGCAAAATCTCGGACCATTACAAAGAGATCGCAGGTTTCGCCCTGAAGTCTTGAAGACTTTCACACCCTAGGAGACACGCATGGACCGCAGACACTTCTTTCAGAACTCCGCCTTGG
>CANFYL010000042.1 GCA_947451285.1 Comamonadaceae bacterium | reverse complement strand
GCCAGCGCGGGGGCCAGCTGCAAATTGGAAAAAGAGGTCGTCATGTCAGGGGCTGATTGTCGCACCCCCAGCGGGTCACCCCAAATCAGGGGGAATTGGCCGATTTCAGGTCTTGGGCAGGGTCACGCCGACTTGGCCTTGGTACTTGCCGCCACGGTCTTTGTAGCTGGTCTCGCAGACTTCGTCGCTCTCAAAGAACAACACCTGGGCACAGCCCTCGCCCGCGTAAATCTTGGCAGGCAGCGGCGTGGTGTTGGAGAACTCCAGCGTCACATAGCCTTCCCACTCGGGCTCAAAGGGTGTCACGTTGACGATGATGCCGCAACGCGCATAGGTGCTTTTGCCCAAGCACACGGTCAGCACATTGCGCGGAATGCGGAAGTACTCCACGGTGCGCGCGAGCGCAAAGCTGTTGGGCGGGATGATGCAGACATCCGAGTTCATGTCGACAAAGCTGCGTTCGTCAAAGTTCTTGGGGTCCACCACCGTGCTGTAAATGTTGGTGAACACCTTGAACTCGGGCGCACAGCGAATGTCATAGCCGTAGCTGCTGGTGCCGTAGCTAACGATTTTTTCGCCGGCCGCGTTTTGGCGAATTTGGCCCGGCTCGAACGGCTCGATCATGCCGTGCTGCTCTGCCATGCGGCGAATCCATTTGTCTGATTTGATGCTCATGGGGCCATTTTAGAGGGTGTCCTTGAAAGACCAGCGAGGCAGCGGGTTCAGTCGTCGTGCTCGACAAAGCGCTCAAAACAAACCTTGAGTTCATGCAGCCAGTGTTGGCGCTGGGTCTCGCTGACAAAACTGGCTTCAAAGCTGTTGCGTGCCAGGGCATAGGCTTGTTGCGCGTTCATGCCGGTGGCGGCAAAGGTTTGCACAAAGTTGTCGTTCATGTAGCCGCCAAAGTAGGCCGGGTCGTCTGAGTTGATGGTGACGCACAAGCCTGCGTCGAGCAGTTGCGCTATGTTGTGGTCGGCCAAGTTGGGGAACACGCACAACTTTTGGTTCGACAAGGGGCACACCGTGAGCGGCACACGGTCTTTGGCCAAGCGCGCCATCAGCACGGGGTCGTGGATGGCCTGCACACCGTGGTCGATGCGCTCCACATGCAACACATCCAACGCGCTCCAAATGTAGGCCGGCGGCCCTTCTTCGCCTGCGTGTGCCACCAAGTGCAAGCCATGCGCCTTGGCCAGCGCAAACACCTGGGTGAACTTTTCGGGCGGATGCCCCACTTCGCTGGAATCGAGGCCCACGCCAATGAACTTGTCTTTGAAAGGCAAAGCCTCTTGCAGCGTGTGCAGCGCGGCCTCTTCGCTCAGGTGGCGCAAGAAACACAAGATCAACTGAGCATCCACACCCAGTTGCGCCTTGGCGTCCACACACGCACGGTGCAAACCTTCCATCACCGTCGCCATCGGCACGCCACGCTCGGTGTGGGTTTGTGGATCGAAAAAGAGTTCGGCATGCACCACATGGTCAGCGGCCGCGCGCTGCAAGTAGGCCCAGGCCATGTCGTAAAAATCTTGCGCGTGCAGCAACACGCTGGCCCCGGCGTAGTAGATGTCCAAAAAGCTTTGCAGGTTGGTGAAGGCATACGCCGCACGCAGCGCCTCCACGCTGGCATAAGGCAAGGTCACGCCGTTGCGTTGCGCCAAGGCAAAAATCAGCTCAGGCTCCAGCGAACCCTCGATGTGGATGTGCAATTCAGCCTTGGGCATGGCGCGCAAGAGCTGGGGCAAACGGTGGGCGGCAACGGCGTGTACTTTGAACATGGAAATCTCCTGACTGTGCATGGATACTACAAAGAAAAAAACGAGCTTGAACGACGCGCTCCCAACACCGGCGCTGCATTTCGGGCATTTTTTGTGCTTCGATCTGCGTCAAGACCATCGTCACCAGGAACATCGCCATGCGCATCCCCACCATTGACATTGCATCATTTGCCCACGGCAGTTCCGCAGAGCGCGCGGCGGTTGCCTCTCAAATCGATGCTGCAGCCCGACAGATTGGATTCATGCAAATCACCGGACACGGCATTCCCGATGCAGTGGTGGCCGCACTGGCACAAGGCATGGATGATTTCTTCGGCCTGCCTTTGCGCCAAAAAGAGGCATGGCGCCCCAGCGCGGTGGAAATCAACCGGGGCTACACCAGCCCCCTGTCTGAGCGCTTGAGTTACAGCGCTGGCGTGGCCTCGGCCGCCGACTTGTTTGAAGCCTTCAATGTGGGCTCGGCCCACACTGACTTTCCCGGTTTGACACTGGACCCCATCGCTTACCCCGACAACCTCTGGCCCACGGACTGCCCGAGCTTTCAAGCTGCGGTGCAACAGTGGTTTCGCCATGCGGGCGCGGTGGCACGAGAGATGACGCGCATTTTCGAAGTGGCCTTGGGCTTGCCTGCACACTACTTTGCACCTTTTCAAGACCACTCGCTGGATGTGCTGCGCTTGAACCATTACGCCATGCTGCCTGAAGTGACACGTGTGGAACAAGACCAAATGGGTATGGGCGCGCACACCGACTTTGGCATCGTGACCGTGCTGTGGGCCGACGCGGTGTCGCCAGGCCTGCAGGTGCTGACGGCCGAGGGGCACTGGATCGATGCCATTCCACAGCCTGGGGCATTGCTGATCAACTTGGGCGACATGATGGCGCGCTGGACCAATGACCACTGGTTGTCGAGCATGCACCGCGTAGTTCCCCCGGTCGATGGCCAGGGCCAGGTGGTACGCCGACGTTCTGCGGCGTTTTTTCACGACGGCAACGCCGATGCCGTGATCACCTGCCTGCCCAGTTGCAGCGACGCAGCGCGTCCACCGCGTTACCCCGCCATCACGGTAGCCGAACACATTCGCCAAAAACTCGCGGGCTCCCGGGCTCTGCACATCAACGACGCCGCCGACAAAGAAGCAGCGCGCATCTTGGCGGCTAAAACTGCCTTAAATGCGTGCTGACAACAGGTCTTGGGCTTGGCAGGTCCACCCTACGATGCCGCCTTGCGCGGTGATCATGGCCAGGGTGGCCGCTTTGAATTCTGGAAAGTAACTGGCCGTGCAGTCTTCGATCAACAAGCAGTCATAGCCTCGGTCATTGGCTTCACGCATCGTGGACTGCACGCACACCTCCGTGGTCACGCCCATGACCACCAGCTGTGTGATGCCACGCTGCTGCAATTGCGCCATCAAGTCGGTGCCATAAAACGCGCCCTTGCCTGGCTTGTCAATCACCAGCTCACCGGCGACGGGGGCCAGTGCCTCGACAATTTGGTTGCCTGGCTCTCCACGCACCAGCACACGCCCCATAGGGCCTACATCGCCAATGCGCAGGCTGGGGTTGCCACGCCAGCGCTTGGCATCGGGGCAGTCGCTCAAATCGGGGGCATGGGACTCACGGGTGTGCACCACCAAGCCCCCTAGGGCACGCCAATGGTCAAGCACCTTGCGCACCGTGGGCACAATCTCTTGCAAAGGCTCCACACTGTTGCCCAGGCTTTCTCCAAAGCCGCCCGGCTCTACAAAGTCGCGCTGCATGTCAATAATCAGCAGCGCGGCCTGTGTAGGCCGCAGGGCAAAGGCAAAGGGCTGGGCCGCAACGTCTGACATGGTCAGCTCAGGCATCAGTTGGGCAACTGGCCTTCTACGCCTTCGACGTAGAACTTGATGCTGTCGATGTCAGCGTCGGTGAAGGCTTGACCAGCAGCGAGCTTCATGGTGCCGTCTTGCAACTTCATGGGGCCAGAGAAGACCTTGAACTTGCCAGACACGATCTCAGCCTGCTTGGCTTCGACTTCTTTTTTCACGCTGGCAGGCAAGCTGCTGTTCAACGACACCAAGCCGTTCATCTTTTCTTTCAAGCCACCCCAGACGTTGTCTTTCATGGGTTTGCCCGCCACCGCGCCTTTGAGCACGGCGGTGTAGTAGTTGCCCCAAACCTGGGTCACAGAAGCCAGGTGCGCCTTGGGGGCCACAGCCGACATGTCCGAGTTCCAACCAAAGGCATACACGCCTTTGTCGGCAGCAGCTTGCAAGGTGGCCGATGAGTCTGTGTTTTGCATCAACATGTCGGCGCCTTGACCAATCATGGTTTCAGCGGCTTGACGCTCTTTGGCAGGGTCGTACCAAGAGCTGATCCACACCACCTTGGTTTTGACTTTGGGGTTCACGCTGCGCGCACCCATGGTGTAGGCATTGATGTTGCGCACCACTTCAGGAATGGGGAAAGAAGCGACATAGCCCAACACGTTTGATTTGGTCATGCGCCCAGCAATCATGCCGGCCAGGTAGGCGGGCTCGTACATGCGCGAGTTGTAGGTGTGCACGTTGGGGGCCGATTTGAAACCCGTGTTGTGATAGAACTCGACCTTCGGAAAAGTCTTGGCCACCTTCAAGGTTTGCTCCATGTAGCCAAACGAGGTGGTGAAGATGTACTGGTTGCCCTTGCTGGCCAGGTCACGGATGACGCGCTCTGCATCAGCGCTCTCAGGCACGTTTTCCACAATGGTGGTTTCCACCGCATCGCCCAATTCTTTTTTGGCCTGCTTCACGGCGATGTCGTGGGCAAAAGTCCAGCCGCCGTCGCCCGGCGTGCCGAAGTAAACAAAGGCCGCCTTCACAGGCGGTGCGGCCACGGCGGTTTGGCTCAGGCCCGCCACACCCAGTGCCAGGGCGCAAGCCAATTTGATCTTCATAAATGTCATGTCAAAACTCCTTAGTGGATGAAGGGATAAGCGCGAGAAAAAATGCCAGACGCCTCAGGCATCGTCGTAAAAAGGTTTACCCAGCCAGGCGGGTGCATGGCGGCGGATGGTTTCTGGGTTGGACGACAGCACCACCAACACCACCACCGTGGCGAGGTAGGGCAAGCTGGACAAGGCGAAGGTGGACACCTTGATGCCGATGGCCTGAAAGTACAGCCCGAGCGCGGTGACACTGCCAAACAGCAAGGCCCCAATCGCCACGCGGTGTGGCCGCCAAGTGGCGAACACCACCAAGGCCAGTGCGATCCAGCCGTTGCCCGAGGTCAGGCCGTCTTGCCACATCTTGAATTGCGCCACCGAGTAATACGTGCCCGCCAGGCCCGACAAGGCCCCACCAAACGCCACCGCCGCATAGCGCACGCGCGTGACGTGCAGCCCCAAGGAGCGCGCCACCACCGGCGACTCGCCCACGGCCTTCAAGGTCAGCCCAGCGCGGGTATGACTCAGAAACCACATCACCACCAGCAACAGCAACAACGCCGCATAGCCCAGCAGGTCGAGTGAGAAAAACGAAGCACCCAGCAATGGCAGGTCTTGCAAATAAGGAATGGGTAAAGGCGCAAAACTGCTCGGCGCGCTGAAACCCACATAGGGGCGACCCAACACAGCCGTGATGCCCGAACCCAAGATGGTCAGCGACAAACCGGCCGCCACCTGGTTGGCCTGCAAGGTGATGGTGACAAAGCCAAACACCAGCGACGCCAACACGCCCACCGCCATGCCCACCAACACCGCCAGTGGCAGCGAACCGCCGTTGGCCACCGTCATGAAGCTGGCCAAGGCGCCCAACAACATCATGCCTTCCAGCCCCAGGTTGAGCACGCCGGCGCGCTCGGCAATCAGCTCGCCCAAAGCGGCCAACAGCAAAGGAATGGCCGCACCCAAGGCGCTGGCCAGCAAGGGGGTAAGAGACTCCATCACGCGGTGCCTCCCAACGCTTTGGGGTTGGCGTCAAGCGACACCACGCGGTACTTGACCAACACATCGCAGGCCAACAAAAACATCAGCAGCAAGCCTTGAAACACCTCGCTCACCGCTTTGGGCAATTGCATGGTCACCTGCACCGCTTCGCCGCCCAAATACAGCAAGGCCATGAGCAGCGAGGCCAACACAATCCCGAGCGCGTGCAAGCGGCCCAAGGTCGCCACGATGATGGCGGTGAAGCCATAGCCAGGCGTCCAGCGGTCGTTGAGCTGCCCCAGTGGTCCGGCCACATCCGACACACCGGCCAAGCCCGCCGCAGCGCCGCCAATCAGCAAGGTGATCCAAATGATCCAGCGGTCCCGGTAACCCGCATAGCGGGCCGCCGCTGGGGCCTCACCCGTCACCAAGTGCTGAAAGCCCGCATAGGAGCTTTGCATGAAGAACCACGCCACAGGAATGGCCCCCAAGGTGATGAACACCGAGCTGTTGATGCGCGTGCCTTCCCAAAAGTCCCAGCCATAAGAAGCCAGCGGCGCAAACAAGGCCGCGTCTGAGAACGACACGGTGATGGGAAAGTTGTTGGCCATCGGATCACGCCAAGGGCCGTAAACCAAAAACTTGACCACCAGATCGGCCACATAGGTGAGCATCAAGCTCACCAAAATTTCGTTGGTATGAAACTGGGCCCGGCACAGCGCAGTCAGCGACGCCCACAGTGCCCCACCCAGCGCAGCGGCCACCACCATCAAGGGCAGCACCCAAGGCGCATCGACCTCATGGAAATAAATCGCCAAGCCACTGGCAAAAATGCCACCGACATACATCTGCCCCTCGGCACCAATGTTCCAAATGTTGGCGCGGTAACCCACTGCCAAGCCCAAAGCAATCAAGCACAGAGGCGAGGCCTTCAAGAGCAACTCGCTGATGCCGTTGGCGTCTCGCAACGGGTCGATGAAAAAGGCTTGATAAGCCAACCAAGGGTTCTTGCCTAGCAACGCAAAAATCAAAAAACCAGCCAGCAAGGTCAGGCCCATCGCAATCACAGGGGCCCACACCCGCATCGACTGCAAAGGCTCTGCACGAGGTACGAGTTTGAGCCTCATGGCAACACCACGCGCAACATCGCACGAGCGAGAAGGGTTGGGGACAGGTGTTTCATGGCAACAAGTGGCGGTGCTGGATGCAACGCAAGTTGCATACCAAGACCCCACAGCAGCACCCCCCTCAAAGAGCCCCACAAGGAAGCGCGTCGCACCAGCTTGATGCAAACAAAACCATGAAAATCACTGGTGCAGTGCGACACGTACACACACCATGCGCTCCAGACACGCAGATGCGCCACCCCAACACGGCATAGTTATTGCGGCCAACTTGCACATGACTTCCAACACCCCTCGGCTTGTCTTGAGTGGCATCAGCAAGCGCTACCCCACCGTCATCGCCAACCAAGGCATCGACCTCACCGTGCGCGCTGGCGAAATTCACGCCTTGCTCGGTGAGAACGGTGCCGGCAAAAGCACGCTGATGAAAATCGTCTACGGCGTCACCCAACCCGACGCCGGCGACATCGTGTGGGAAGGCCGTGAGGTCAACATCGACAGCCCCGCCCAAGCAAGACGCCTTGGCATTGGCATGGTGTTTCAGCACTTCGCCTTGTTCGAGTCGTTGACCGTGGCCGAGAACATCAGCCTGTCCTTGGACGAGCCTGAATCCATCCAGGCCCTGTCGGGCCGCATCACCGAGGTGTCGCAACGCTATGGGCTGCCGATCGACCCCAGCCGCATGGTGCACACCATGTCGGTGGGTGAGCGGCAACGGGTGGAGATCGTGCGTTGTCTGCTGCAAAACCCCAAGCTGCTGATCATGGACGAGCCCACTTCGGTGCTGACGCCGCAAGCCGTGCTGGTCTTGTTTGACACCTTGCGCCGCTTAGCGGCTGAAGGGTGCAGCATTTTGTACATCAGCCACAAGCTCGATGAAATTCGCGCCCTGTGCGACACCGCCACGGTGCTGCGCGGCGGCAAGGTCACGGGCTATGCCAACCCCCAACACGAAACATCCAGCCAATTGGCACGCCTGATGATTGGAAGCGACTTGCCAGAATGCGTCAGCCAGCCCATCGAGACTGGCCCGGTGCTGCTGGAAGTCAAAAATTTGAGCCTGCACAGCGCGGACCCTTTTGGCACCCACTTGCAGCACATTGACCTGCAAGTGCGCGCTGGCGAGATCGTGGGCATTGCAGGCATTTCAGGCAACGGCCAAAAAGAACTGCTGGCCGCTATTTCAGGTGAAGTCATGCAAGACACAGCACACACGGTCACGCTCTGCGGTCAAGCGGTCGGACGCATGAACCCGGCGCAGCGGCGCTGCGTCGGCTTGACCTTTGTGCCCGAAGAACGCTTGGGGCGCGGTGCCGTGCCGCCGATGAGTTTGTCTGACAATGCTTTGCTCACGGGTGCGCGTCAAGGCATGGTGCAACTGGGTGTGATCCAACGCCAAGCCACCACGACCTTTGCACGTGCGGTGATTGAACGCTTCAAAGTGGCCTGCGGTGGACCCATCGCCTTGGCCACCAGTTTGTCGGGTGGCAATTTGCAAAAGTTCATCGTCGGGCGCGAGATCATGCTCAAGCCCAAAGTGATGGTGGTGTCGCAACCCACCTGGGGCGTGGACGTGGGTGCGGCCATGTTGATTCGTCAAGCTTTGATTGATTTGCGCAACCAAGGCGTGGCGATTTTGGTGATCTCCGAAGAACTCGACGAGCTATTCATGATCAGCGACCGCATGGCCGTCATTGCCAATGGCCAGCTGTCACCTGCCCTGCCCACGGCCAGCACCAACCCCGAGCAAATTGGTTTGCAAATGAGCGGTCCACACATCGCCTGAAGCACCACAGGCCACACGCGCAATCAACACACCAGCTGAGCCACCAAAACAAAGCCCCTGCAGGCAGGGGCTTTGAGGGTTCTGAGTCAGTTGCGTGACGATCAGAAGTGGTACTCAGCGCGAATCATGGGGGTCTTGGCGAATGCGCCAGAGCCAGCGGCACCATTGGCATCATTGCCAAACTTGTTTTTCCAGTACTGGTATTCCAAGCCGGCTTTGAAGGTGTTTTTGCCAGCACCGAAGGCTGAGCTCATGTCGTACATGACTTGCATGTCGATCAACGTTTCAGCTTTGGTGTCGCCACCGAATTCGTTTTTACCCTTGGCACCAATGAAGTTGGCAAAACCTTCGAAAGACAAAGGAACTGAGCCCAACGAGAACGGCGTGCCCCACACCAAGCCCAACATGTAGTGCGTGTCATAGTTGTAACGCTTGGCGACCAGTGTGGCGGTCGAAGGCGCATTGCTTTCAGCCAGCGCCAACAAGCTCACATTTAAGAAGCCCGGCACATCCAACATCAAGGTGGGGCCAGCCACCCACATTTCCTTTTTGGAGTTGTAACCTGCATCGGTTTTGGTGTTGAAGTCAAAACCAGCGGTGACACCCAAACCGCGCACACCTGCAGCCTTGAAAGACTTGCCAGTCGCTTTCTCAAGATCCACCGTGTTGCGATACACCACATACACCTCGCGCGCACCTTCTTTCGAGCCTGCGCTGGCTGGGTCTTTGCTGTTGGACATCAACATGTCCACGTTGAAGAAGTTAGACCCGTATTTGTAGCCACTGACGTGGCTCAATCCGACCACATTTTTAGAAATGTCATTGCCTTCATACGGCTCAGCAAACTTGCTGCCATGACGGTAGGTCAAAGAGGTATCGCTCCAATCCGCAGCTTGTGCTGCCAAAGAGGTGAGTGCTGTAAAAGCAATCAGCGAAAGTTTGTGTTTCATGTCAAATTCCTTCAAGGTTAAAAATAAAGCGCCTTGTTACGTAAGCAAAACACGGGCCAAAAATGACAAAAGCCGCCCGAAGGCGGCTTTTGTTAGGATGAATACTGTATAAACAGTTTTACTTGGCGCCCGGCACCTTGCCTTCCACACCTTTGATGAAGAAGTTGATGCCACTCATGAAGGCGTCATCGGCCACTTCGTCTTTCTTCAAGACTTCTTTGCCCGTGTTGTCTGCCAAGGGTCCTTTCCAAATGGCAAATGTGCCTTCTTTCAAGCCTTTTTTGACCTCGTCCACTTTGGCCTTGGTCTCTGCGGGCACATCTTCGGCGATGGACACGATGTCAATTGCGCCCTCTTTCACGCCCCACCAAGTCTTGCCGCCACCTGCCCACTTGCCGTCGAGAGCCGCACGGGTCGCAGATACGTAATAAGGGGTCCAGTTGATGATGCTCGATGCCAAATGCGCCTTGGGGCCATAGGCGGTCATGTCCGAGTCCCAACCGAAAGCACGCTTGCCCTTGTCTTGTGCGGTTTTGAGCACGGCAGGCGAGTCGGTGTTTTGAAACAGCACGTCGGCGCCACCGTTGATCAGGCTGGTGGCAGCTTCGGTTTCTTTGGGGGGGTTGAACCACTCGTTGACCCACACCACTTTGGTTTTGATTTTGGGGTTGCTCGACTGGGCACCCAAGGTGAAGCTGTTGATGTTGCGGATCACCTCTGGAATTGGGATTGAAGCCACCACACCGAGTGTGTTGCTCTTGGTCATCTTGCCCGCAATCACACCGGCCAAATACGCGCCTTCGTAGGTGCGGCTGTCGTAGGTGTTCATGTTGGGGGCTTGCTTGTAGCCGGTGGCGTGTTCAAACTTCACCCCGGCGTTGTCGGCGGCCACTTTGAGCATGGGATCCATATAGCCAAAGGTGGTACCAAACACCAGCTTGTTGCCTTGACTCACCATGTCGCGGATCACACGCTCAGCATCCGCCGATTCAGGCACGTTCTCGACAAACGAGGTTTGGATCTTGTCGCCAAACTCTTTTTCCAGCGCTTTGCGGGCGTTGTCGTGCGCAAAGGTCCAACCACCGTCGCCCACTGGGCCCACGTAGGCAAAGGCGATCTTGAGTGGCTCGGCCTTGACTTCGACCTTTGGAGGTTCTGCGGTCTTGGCTTCTTCTTTCTTGCCACAACCCACCAAGGCAGCAGCGGCCACGGCGGTCAACGCAGCGGCATGGATCCAACGACGTTTGTACAAATCTGTCATGCGAGTTCCTTCGATACGGAGATAAGGTTGAAAAACACGAATTATGAGCCGGGAAAAAATGGCTTGCCAATCGATGCCGGCATGTTGACACGCAACCAAGCCGGGTTGCGTGAAATCAAGGCCAGCACGGCAATGGTGGCGAGGTAAGGCAGCATGCTCAAAAACTGACTGGGTATGTCAATGCCCGTGGCCTGAAGATGAAACTGCAACATGGTGACGCCACCAAACAGATAAGCACCAAGCAACACACGTGCCGGGCGCCAAGTGGCAAAGGTGGTCAGTGCCAAAGCGATCCAGCCTTTACCCGCAATCATGCCCTCCACCCACAAGGGGGTGTAAACAATAGAAATGTAGGCACCCGCCAAGCCGCACAGCGCACCGCCCGCTAGCACCGCCATCAGCCGAATAAGGCGCACCGGGTAGCCCAAGGCGTGGGCCGATTCGGGCGATTCGCCCACCGCGCGCAAGACCAAACCGGCACGGGTGCGGTACAAGAAATACATCAGGCCTAGGGTAAGGGCGATCGCCCCGTAGACCAGCGGGTGCTGGCGAAACATCGCGGGGCCCACCCATGGCCAATCGGCCAGCACGGGTACCGCGAACTGCGTGCGTTCGGGCAATTTGGCCTGCACAAAACTCACGCCCACAAAGGCCGAGAAGCCCGCGCCAAACAAACTCAGCGCCAAGCCGGTGGCGTATTGGTTGGTCCCGAGCCAAATCACCAGCACACCAAAGGCCGCAGCGAGCAAAGCGCCCGCGCCCATGCCCGCCAAAAAGCCCAGCGTGTCGCTGCCCGTGAGCGAGACGGTGGCAAAGCCGGCAATGGCAGCGCACAGCATCATGCCCTCAGCACCGAGATTGACAATGCCCGCTTTCTCATTGATCAACAAGCCCAGGGAAGCCAGCGCCAAAACAGTGCCTGCGTTCATGGTGGCGGCCCACAAGAGTGCGTAGCTGTCCATCATGGAGCAGCTCCGTTCATGGCAGACACGGGGGGCGCAGCAGACACCCAGCGCAGCTTGTAGAGCATCAAGGTGTCGCAAGCCAACAGCGTGAACAACAACAGGCCTTGAAAGACACCGGTGAGGGAACGCGGCAGTCCCAAGCGCGACTGCGCCAGCTCACCGCCGATGTAGAACATGCTCATCAACAAGGCCGACAGCACCATGCCCACCGGATGCAAGCGCCCCACAAAGGCCACGATGATGGCGGCAAAGCCATAGCCTGCAGGCACAAAGGGCGTGAGTTGACGCAAGGGGCCGGCCACCTCCAGCGCTCCGGCTAAGCCTGCGGCTGCGCCCGAGGTGAGCAAGGCCAGCCACAGGGCACGGCGCGAAGAAAAGCCGGCGTAACGTGCGGCATCGGGTGCCAAGCCACCCACTTGCTGGGCAAAGCCCGCATGGGTGCGAAACAAAAACACCCACAAGCCCCCCACACCCGCGAGCGCCAGCAACACGCCAATGTTCACACGGGTACCGGGGATGAGCTTGGGGATCTGCGTGACCGCATCAAAGGTTTTGGTTTGTGGAAAGTTGTAGCCCAGCGGGTCTTTCCAGGCGCCGTAGACCAAGTAATTGAGCACCATCACCGCCACATACACCAGCATGAGGCTGACCAAAATTTCACTGGCGTTGAAGCTGTCGCGCAGCCAGGCCGTCAAGCCCGCCCACACCATGCCGCCCAGAACACCCGCCAGCAGTACCCACACCCAGTAACCACTCAGGCTGTTGGCATCGGCCAGCAGTGCCACGCCAGCGGCAAACACCGCACCCATCACAAACTGACCTTCGGCGCCGATGTTCCAGATGTTGGAGCGAAAGCACACCGCCAGGCCCAGCGCAATCAACAGCAAGGGCGTGGCCTTGACCAGCAACTCAGACAGGGCATACACGCTTTTGATGGGCTCCCAAAAAAACACCATCAAGCCGCGCAACGGATCTTTGCCCAGCGCCAGAAACAACAGCACGCCCAACACCACGGTGATGGCCAACGCCAACACGGGCGAGGCATAGCGCCACACAGCCGAGGCTTGGGCTCGGGCTTCAAGACGCAGCATGAGGCACCTC
This sequence comes from Comamonadaceae bacterium, assembly GCA_947451285.1. GTDB lineage: Bacteria > Pseudomonadota > Gammaproteobacteria > Burkholderiales > Burkholderiaceae_C > Limnohabitans. The sequence goes on along the minus strand of CANFYL010000042.1, from coordinate 2,473 downwards.
CTGGTGTGTCAGCTCGTCAGCAGGCGCGTCCCACAAGCCACTCATCCAAGCGCCAATGCGCGACACGCTGGCTTCTTCACGCGTCAAAGCGGGTGATAACCGCCCATTGGCGATCACATGCAAGCGGTCTGACAGCCCTAACAATTCGTCCAACTCCTCACTCACCACCAACACCGCACAGCCAGCGTCACGCAGCGCCAACAATGCCGCACGAATTTGCGCCGCAGCACCTACATCTACACCCCAAGTGGGTTGCGAGACGATCAGCAATTGGGGCGCCGCCTCAATCTCGCGGCCCATGATGAACTTTTGCAAATTGCCACCCGAGAGCGAACGGGCAGGCGCATCGGGCCCGCCAGCCTTGACTTGGTAGCGCGAGATGATGGCCTGCACTTGTTCGCGCAGCAGCGCCAAATTCAACCAACCCAAACCACCCCGTTTCGACACCGCCTCATGCCGGGTGAGCAATAGGTTGTGCGCCAAACTCAGGCTGGGCACTGCGCCACGGCCCAAGCGCTCCTCGGGCACAAAATGCAACCCCAAGTCACGCCGCGCAGTGGGCCCCCAGTTGCCGATGCCTTGACCCTTGAACTGAATGCTGTCGCGCGGCGCGCGCGTGTCTTCGCCCGAGAGCGCAAACAACAACTCACGTTGACCATTGCCCGACACGCCCGCAATGCCCACCACCTCGCCAGCACGCACTTGCAAGTCGATGCCGTTCAAGTCCACACCAAAGGGGTCGATGCAGCTCAAGCGCAAATCGCGCACGCGCAGCACCTCAGGCCCTGGCTGATAGCTGCGCAAGCTCAGCTCGGGCGGCAAGCTGCCAATCATCAGTTGGCTCAACGAGGCATTGGTTTCTTGGCGTGGGTCGCACACACCGGTCACGCGCCCTGCACGCATCACGGTGCACGCGGTGCACAGCGCACGGATTTCGTGCAGCTTGTGGCTGATGTACAAAATGCTGCGCCCTTCGCTGGCGAGTTGGCGCAACACCACAAATAACTTCTCCACCGCTTGGGGCGTCAGCACCGAAGTCGGCTCGTCCAAAATCAAAAGCTGCGGGTTGGTCAGCAAGGCACGGATGATTTCCACCCGTTGCATCTCGCCCACGCTCAGGGTGTGCACCGGGCGCTCGGGATCAATGTCCAAGCCGTATTGCGACGCGGTGACGGTGATGCGCTGCGTCACCTGCGCCAGGCTCAGTGACTTGTCCAAACCCAGCCACACGTTTTCGGCCACGCTCAAAGTGTCAAACAAGCTGAAGTGTTGAAACACCATGCTGATGCCTAAACGCCTGGCCTCTTGCGGATTGCGGACCTGAACCGCTTGGCCTTGAACGAACATGTCACCGGCATCGGGCTTGACCGCGCCGTAAATGATTTTCATCAGGGTGGACTTGCCTGCACCGTTTTCACCCAGCACGGCATGGATCTCCCCCGGTTGCACCACCAAAGACACGCCATCGTTGGCCACCACGGCGGGATAGCGTTTGGTGATACCTTGCAAAGATAAAAGCGGATGTGACATCTGACCGAAGCGTGTTTGCACTGATCTTGCTAAGGAGGTTGAACCCATGACGTTGGAACTGTGACCAGGCAAGAACCATCCCCAGCATCTTTGAAACCAGAGCGACTCTTGTTTGTTGGACATGGACACACTCTGGCGCTGAACAATGTACCACCGGACCACCCATGAAACCCATACCCCAAAGTACCCAAGGCACCGACTGGCACGCCCGCGCAACTGCACGGCGCGGGCGAGTTGGCACAGCAACACCCCACGGTGTGGAGTCAGTCGCACGTGGCCGAGAACGTGGACGAAGTGCGCTGGGTGCATGAACTTTTCCCCCACGCACGCAGCTATCTCGATGTGAACAGCCAAGCGGGTTTGCTGCGCGAGCGCGCGGTGTATGCGCACTGCATCCACCTTGACGACACCGACCGCGCATGCATGGCCGAGCGGGGCGCGGTGGCCGCCATCAGCCCGACCAGCCATTTGTTTTTGGGCAGCGGCTTTTTTGACTACGCCAGCGCCGACCGCTGTGGCCTGCGCTAAGGCCTGGCCAGCGACGTGGGCGGCGGCACCAGCTTCAGCCCGTTTCACACCATGCACGCGGCCTACACCGTGGCGCGCCAGGCGGTGGGGCGCGCAGGCCTGAGCCTGAGCCCCGCGCACCTGTGGTGGCAACACACCGCAGGCGCAGCACGTGCCTTGGGGCTAGACGGCGTGGAGGGCAATTTGCAAGTGGGCTGCGAGGCCGACTTTGTGGTGCTCAACCCCAACGCCACGCCGCTGCTGGCACGGCGCACCGCACAAGCCGAGTCGCTGGCCGAGTGGTTGTTTGCCTTGGTGGCGCTGGGCGACGACCGGCTGGTGGCGCACACGGTGGTGCAAGGAGAACCGGTTCACACAGCCGCCACAATAGGTGCATGAGCAAAACCATCACCTTCACCCAACAGGTCGAGTTTGG
>CANFYL010000041.1 GCA_947451285.1 Comamonadaceae bacterium | reverse complement strand
TTCCGTATTTTATTATTTCCTGAATCTGCGATATATATGGCGCCCTCTGCGTTGATAGCGGTGCCAGTTGGATAATAAAAGCTTGCCGAATTACCCGCTCCATCATTGTTCCCTTGTGTACCTGTTCCAGCTATCGTGCTAACTTCAGGGAGTGTTGTTGCGTTAACAATTTCTATGGGGAATACTGTCCCACAAAGCACCAGTAATATTGATTGTATTTGCTTAAAGAATATTCGGCGCATACGAGACCTTGTATGTGTATTTGCTCTGATAAGTTCAACAGTTGAACTAGTGCGAACCCATGAGTAAACGTCAGGTCATTGATCTTGACTCTTTAAGCAATTTTATAGGATTTACACGTTCGACGCTACTAGCAATTGCTGTTTGAAGTTGATGCAACTGGTGCAAGGCGACGAAGCGTTAAATGCTTTTGCACGTAAAACGGAATCGGGCAGGCACGACTGATCTGCAAAGAATAATCACTGCGAGTGTGCAGATCAATCGCGACGAAAGCTGTTCGAATAGCTAGCAAAAAGAAAACTTGAAATAGCTATAAATTACTAATAAATAAAAGTGAATGCTTTCACTAAACATTCACTTTCGATTTAATCACCACTTGGAGTAAGTATTCATGCAGGCTCTGAGATGGCTCATCTTTTACGAATGAATTGCTCTACCAACTGAGCTACAAGGGCGGACGGGGTAGTTTAACAAACCATACAAAGCAGACCGTGCTGCAAGCTCACTTGCAGCCCGGCCCGTCGGCTTTTAACCAATCAAATCAACTTTGCCGTTCAAGTCCATGATGCCGGTGATCACACTCAGCTTGGGCTGGCGCTTGTTCACCGCAACACGAAACTGGTTCAAGGCTTCTGCATGGGCACGGGTTTCGTCTTCTTTGGTGGCAACTTTGGCTTCACCAAAAGCCAATTTGGCGGCGCCGCAATCACGGTGGGTCAATGCCACCACACGTGGGATGTGGTGCAAGGACACGGTGATGTCCAAGTTATCCCAAAACGTGTTGTGCCAAGCTGCAAATTTGGGGTGAATGGCCCCAATTGGACCGCCTGCAAACACAAACTGGCTGTAGTTATCGCTCAACTTGTCGCGGGCGATGCCATGCAACAAGCCCATGTATTGCCAGCTCAAGGTGGTAAAGCGAGGGTCGATGCAGTTGACCAACATGGCTTCGTAATTGCCACTGGCGGCTTGGCTGCGACCAGGCGTCATGGCCAGCATGCCACCCGCCAGCGCGGCCGCACCCAGCCCTAAAAAGCCACGACGTGAGCTGGCGCCACTGAGCGCGCTTGGGGCGCAGCACATGCAGCTGTAGGCTGTGGAGGAATGAGTTGGGGTGTGTGAATCAAACAATGCGCGCTCCTTGTGGGGTCTAAATAAGAGGAATTCCTGATTGTCTATCGACAGGTAGGCAATTTTCTTGAGAGTTGCAGCTCTAATTGAATGCGCGTTAACCCTAGCTCATCATGATTTGCATTTTTTACTTGACAGGGGCATCGGTTTCGAGGAAAGTTATTTCAATATTGAAATATACAAACCCGAAATAGTTAAGGAGCAGAGCATGAACATCGTCTGTATTGGTGGCGGACCTGCGGGCCTTTACTTTGGCTTGCTGATGAAGCAACGCAATCCCAAGCACGACATCACCGTGGTCGAACGCAACTTACCCTACGACACCTTCGGTTGGGGGGTGGTGTTTTCAGACGCCACCATGGACAACATGCGCTTGTGGGACCGAGAGACGGCCGACGAAATTCAAGAAGCCTTCAACCACTGGGACGACATTGAGTTGCTGTTCAAAGGCCGCCGCATTCGCTCCGGCGGCCACGGTTTTGTGGGTATTGGGCGCAAAAAACTGCTCAATATCTTGCAAGCACGTTGCGAGAAGCTGGGCGTGAAGTTGGTGTTTGATTGCGATGTGCAGTCCGACCTTGACTTCCCCGATGCCGACTTGATCATTGCCAGCGATGGCATCAACTCCACCATCCGAACCCGCTACGCCGATACGTTCAAGCCTGACATCGTCACCCGCCCCAACCGCTTCATCTGGCTGGGCACGCACCGGCTGTATGACGCCTTCACCTTTGATTTTCAAAAAACCGAGCACGGCTGGTTCCAAGCCCACATCTATAAGTTTGACGACACCACCACCACCTTCATCGTCGAGTGCCCCGAGCATGTATTTCTGGCACACGGCCTAGACAAAGCAGACCAAGAAGCCTCGATTGCGTTTTGTGAAAAATTGTTTGCTGACAACTTGCAAGGCGCCAAGTTGATGACCAATGCGCGCCATCTGCGCGGCTCGGCTTGGCTCAACTTCCAGCGTGTGGTGTGCGAACAGTGGTGGCTCAAAAACAAAAACGACAGCCACGTGGTGCTGATGGGCGACGCTGTCCACACGGCGCACTTTGCCATTGGCTCGGGCACCAAGCTCGCCATTGAAGACGCGATCGAACTCACCCGCCAGTTTGACTTACTGGGCGACGATCCCAACCACATCACCGACGTGCTCAAGGCCTACCAAGAGGCCCGACGCATCGAAACGCTGCGGCTGCAAAACGCGGCTTGGAATGCCATGGCTTGGTTTGAGGTGTGTGGCGAGCGCTACTGCGACCAACTGGAACCTGAGCAGTTCATGTACTCCATGCTCACACGCAGCCAACGCATCAGCCATGAGAACCTGCGTTTGCGCGACAAAGCCTGGCTGGACGGTTATGAACACTGGTTTGCCAAAGACCAAGGTGCGCTCACCGCCACACCGCCCATGTTCACGCCGTTTAGCTTGCGCTCGGTGACGCTGAAAAACCGGGTGGTGGTCTCACCCATGGCGCAGTACTCGGCGGTTGACGGCATTGCTGGCGACTACCACTTGGTGCACCTGGGCGCGCGCGCCATGGGGGGCGCAGCGATGGTGTTTGCCGAAATGATTTGCACCAGCCCAGACGCCCGCATCACCCCGGGCTGCCCCGGTCTGTGGAATGAGGCGCAAGAAAAGGCCTGGCAACGCGTCGTGGCCTGGGCACATGCCAACAGCGACGCCAAGATGGCTGCACAAATCGGCCACGCCGGGGCCAAGGGCTCCACCCGTCGCGCCTGGGACGGCATTGACCAACCCCTGAGCGACGACGACACCGAAGCCAACTGGCCGCTCTTGAGCGCATCCCCTCAGCAATACATCGAGGGCGTAAGCCAAACCTCCCGCGCCATGACCCGCGCCGACATGGACCGCGTCAAAGCCGACTTTGTGGCGGCCACCCAGCGTGCGGCACGGGCCGGCTTTGATTGGTTGGAGCTGCACTGCGCGCACGGCTATTTGTTGTCGAGTTTTATCTCGCCGCTCACCAACCACCGCAGCGACGAATACGGTGGTTCGCTCGACAACCGCCTGCGCTACCCCCTGGAAGTGTTCCAGGCGGTTCGCGCGGCATGGCCCGAACATCTGCCCATGTCGGTGCGTATCTCGGCGCACGATTGGGTTGAGGGCGGCATCACCCCCGACGACGCGGTGCAGGTGGCCAAGGCCTTCAAGGCAGCAGGCGTTGACTTGATCGACTGCTCGTCGGGCCAGGTCAGCAAACAAGAAAAACCGGTGTTTGGCCGCATGTTCCAAACCCCGTTTGCCGACCAGATTCGGCAAGAGGCGGGCATTGCCACCATCGCCGTGGGCGCCATCAGCGAAGCGGACCATGTCAACAGCATCATCGCGGCGGGACGTGCCGATCTATGTGCTGTGGCGCGTCCTCATTTGGCCAACCCGTCGTGGACGCTGAGCGAGGCAGCTCGGATTGGCTACCAAGGCTTGGCTTGGCCCAAGCCCTACATGTCGGCCAAACGCCAAATGGAGGCCAACTTCGAACGTGCCGCCGCCCAAGTCCTCAAATAAAACCATGACCACCCTACCTCTGCATGCACACCACGCCGTGGTCACCGGCGCGGCCCGCGGCATCGGTGCCGCCATTGCCAAGCAACTCGCCAATGCCGGTGCCAGCCTGACCCTGATAGGGCGCAACGCCGACAGCTTGCACGCACTGGCCGGCACATTCGGCCCTGACGTGCGCGTGCACATCGAAGTGGCCGATGTGAGCGATGCGAGCGCCATCGAACGTGCCATGGCTGCCTGCGTGCAAGCGCTCGGGCCAGTAAACATTCTGGTCAACAACGCGGGGCAAGCCACCAGCATGCCCTTTGGCAAGACCGACTTGGCGCTGTGGCAGCAAATGCTCAGCGTGAACCTGACTGGCACTTACATCTGTGCGCATGCTGCTTTGCCCAGCATGCTAGAAGGTGTCGCCCAAGGCACGCCCGGACGGATTGTCAATGTGGCCAGCACTGCGGGGCTACAAGGCTATGCCTACGTCAGCGCTTACAGTGCAGCCAAGCATGGGGTGATTGGGCTGACGCGCTCACTGGCCTTAGAGTTGGCTCGCAAAGGCATCACCGTCAATGCCATCTGTCCCGGCTACACCGAGACCGACATCGTGTCTGAAGCCATTGCCAACATCGTGCAAAAGACCGGCAAAACAGCAGCGCAAGCACGCGCCGCACTGGCCGAGCGCAACCCACAACAACGCTTGGTGCAACCCGACGAGGTGGCGCAGGCAGTGTTGAGCCTGTGCTTACCCGGCAGCAATGCCATCAACGGACAAGCCATTGCTGTCGATGGCGGGGAGTTGGCAGGATGAGTCAGCCTGAAACAGAAGACTTAGAGCTACGTGCCCGCGACGATCACCACGCTTCCTTGCGTCTGTGGCTGCGCTTGCTGTCTTGCACCACCTTGATCGAAGACAACATCCGGCAAAAATTACGAAGTCAGTTTGACACCACCTTATCGCGCTTTGACTTGATGGCGCAACTCGAACGCCACCCCGAAGGTTTGACCATGGGCGAGTTGTCGCGCCGCATGATGGTCAGCGGTGGTAACACCACTGTCATCGTCGACCAGTTGGAAAAAGAGCTACTGGTTCAGCGCCGCATTGCCGCCACTGACCGGCGTTCGTTTCGCGTCTTGTTGACACCTTCCGGTTACGCAGCATTCAAGCGCATGGCGTCCGACCATGAGCAATGGGTGGTTCAGTTGTTTGGCGGCTTGTCCGAGCGCCAGCAACTGCAACTCAGCAACTTGCTGGGCCACCTCAAAACCAGCATTCATCAACACCAGTCCAACGACACTCCGGAGTCCTCATGAGTCATACACACCTGCCCGGCCAAGCCCACCAACTGCCACGCCACCGCAACACACTGGGAAGTTACCAAGCCGAACATTTTTTATTTGAAGTCAACAACGGTGTAGCCACCATCACCTTGAACCGGCCCGAACGCAAAAATCCCCTCTCGTTTGATTCGTATGCCGAACTGCGCGATTTGTTTCGTGCCATGTGCTACGCGGACGATGTCCATGCCGTGGTCATCACCGGGGCAGGTGGCAACTTTTGCTCAGGCGGCGATGTGCATGAAATCATTGGCCCACTGACCCAACTCGACATGCCAGGTTTGCTGGCCTTCACCCGCATGACGGGTGACTTGGTCAAAGCCATGCGGGCTTGTCCACAACCGATCGTGGCGGCGATCGACGGCATTTGTGCCGGTGCCGGTGCGCTCTTGGCTTTGGCGTCTGATCTGCGCTACGGCACCGAGCGCAGCAAAACCTATTTCTTGTTCAACAAGGTGGGCTTAGCGGGTTGCGACATGGGGGCCTGCGCCTTGCTGCCGCGTGTCATCGGACAAGGGCGAGCTTCTGAATTGCTCTACAGCGGTCGGGGTTTGCCCGGCGCAGAGGCCGAGCGCTGGGGTTTCTACAACCGCGTATGCAGCCCCGACGAAGTTCTGTCACAGGCCCAAGCGATCGCAAAAGAATTGGCCCATGGCCCCACCTTTGCCAACGCAATGACCAAGAAAATGTTGCAGCAAGAGTGGAATATGGGCGTGGATGAAGCCATCGAAGCCGAAGCCCAAGCCCAAGCCATTTGCATGATGACCAACGATTTTCACCGGGCCTATCACGCCTTTGTGGCCAAGGAAACGCCCGTCTTTCAAGGAGACTGAACATGCCCTCAAGCAAACCGCGCGCTCAAAGCCATCCGCCAGAGTTCGACCTGCCCTTCTTTGACGATGGGCATCGCCACCTCAAACAAATGCTGCATGCGTGGTGCCTGGACAACATTGGAGAAAGAAAGACAGAACACAGCGAGGACGTGGACGCGGAATGCGGCCATTGGGTCAAAGCCCTGGGGCGCGGTGATTGGTTGCGCTTTGCCGTGGCGGGTTTGGAATATGGGGGCGACCAGAGTGTGATCGACACCCGCTCCATCTGCTTGCTGCGCGAAGAATTGGCATGGCACCATGGCTTGGTCGACTTCGCCTTTGCCATGCAAGGGTTGGGGTCGGGTGCCATCAGCTTGTTTGGCAGCGATGAGCAAAAAGAACTCTACCTGCCACGCGTGGCCGATGGCAGTGCAGTTGCAGCCTTCGCTTTGAGTGAACGCCATTCCGGCTCAGACGTGGCAGCCATGTCATGCACAGCCACTTTGGAAGGTGACCACTACGTGATCAATGGAGAAAAAACTTGGATCTCCAACGGTGGCATTGCCAACTTTTATGTGGTGTTTGCACGCACCAACGATGCGCCTGGTTCGCGGGGCATCAGTGCCTTCATCGTCGACGCCAAAACTCCGGGGCTTGACATTTCTGAACGCATCGAGGTCATTGCACCGCACCCCTTGGCCTCCTTGCGCTTTGTCAACATGCGTGTGCCCGTGGCCCACATGTTGGGTGACAGCGGGCAAGGCTTCAAGGTAGCCATGGCCACGCTCGATGTGTTTCGCACCTCGGTGGCTGCAGCAGCCTTGGGCTTTGCTCGGCGGGCCTTGGACGCCTCCATCAGCTGGGTGCGCACACGCCATATGTTTGGCCAAGCCTTAGGCGAATTTCAAATCACACAAACCAAGATCGCCGAGATGGCCACGCTGCTCGATGCCGCAACACTCTTGACCTACCGCGCCGCTTGGATGCGCGATCAAGGGCAACGCATCACCCGCGAGGCAGCGATGGCCAAGATGACCGCCACCGAAAACGCCCAAAAAATCATCGACATGGCAGTGCAACTGCATGGCGGCATGGGCGTGAAAAAAGGCTGCATCGTTGAATCGCTTTACCGTGAAATTCGCGCCCTGCGCATTTACGAGGGTGCCACCGAGGTGCAGCAGCTCATCATCGGGCGCGACTTGCTCAAATCCTGATGCGACAGGCATGGCATGACACATCCCGACCCCACACCCACGGTCAACGCCCCCCTCACGGCGTCGTCGCACCTCGACACATTTGCCCGCGACCAGCTGCCTGCGCCGGAGCTGTGGCCACAGTTTGTGTTTGACCAACCCGCACTGCACTATCCTGATTTTTTGAATACCACCGTCGAGCTGGTAGACCACCATGTGGTCCAAGGCCGGGGCGATCGCGCTGCGATTCATGGCGCCACTGGCAGCTGGACCTACCGTGAGCTGCAACAGCAGATCGATCGGATTGCCCAAGTGCTGATCCACGACATGGGGCTGGTGTCGGGCAACCGCGTGCTGCTGCGCGGTGCCAACAGCCCCATGATGGCGGCGTGCTGCTTGGCCGTCTTCAAAGCGGGCTTGGTGGCCGTGCCCACCATGCCTTTGCTGCGCGCCACCGAGTTGAAACAAATCCTCGACAAAGCCCAAGTCAGTGCTGCCTTGTGCGCCAGCAGCTTGGCCGACGAGTTGGCACACTGCCTCGACCCCAAACACCCGCAACACGCGCCGAGCTTGCAGCAAATGGTGGTGTTTGGCAGCGATGCCGCTACCGGGCTAGAAGCACGCATGCAGCGGTTTGACCGACCCTATGTGGGACACCCCACCACCCGCGACGATGTGTGCCTGATTGCCTTCACCAGTGGCACCACCGGCAAGCCCAAAGGCACCCTGCACTTTCACCGCGACGTGCTGGCCATGTGCGACCTCTTTCCCCGCCATGTGCTGCACATGGGGCCTGACGATGTGGTGTGCGGTACACCGCCCATCGCCTTCACCTTTGGACTGGGTGGCTTGCTGGCGTTTCCACTGCGCCATGGCGCCAGCACCGTGTTGTTGGAAAAACTCACCCCGGAGTTGCTGCTGCACACCATCGACAAGTACCGCGCCACCCAGTGCTACACCGCGCCCACCTTCTACCGACAAATGGCACTCTTGACCGATGGCGTGAACCTGAGCAGCTTGCGCCATCCGGTGTCCGCCGGTGAAGCCTTGCCCGAAGCCACGCGCCAGCTTTGGCTGGAGCACACCGGTATTCCCATCACCGACGGCATAGGCGGCACCGAGGTGATTCACATCTACATCGCCAGCGCGGGCAAAGACTGGCGCCCCGGCACTCTGGGCCAAGTGGTGCCGGGCTACCAAGCGCAAATTGTTGACGACAACATGCAGCCCGTGCCGCCCGGCACGCCCGGACGCTTGGCCGTGCGTGGGCCCACCGGCTGTCGCTACCTGGATGACCCACGCCAAACCGACTACGTGAAAGACGGCTGGAACCTACCCGGTGACACCTTTGTGATGGATGCCGATGGCTACTTCAGCTACCTCGCACGCAACGACGACATGATTGTCTCGGCGGGCTACAACATCGCAGGCCCCGAGGTGGAAGGTGTATTGCTGCAACACCCTGCTGTGGCCGAGTGTGGCGTGGTCGGCATCCCCGACGAAGCACGCGGGCACATCGTGATGGCCCATGTGGTGCTCAAGCCCGGTGTGGTGGCCAACGACGCCTTGGCCAGCGCACTGCAAGATTTTGTCAAAGGGGAAATCGCCCCCTACAAATACCCTCGCCGCATCGACTTCGTGGCCCAACTGCCGCGCACGGAGACCGGCAAATTACAACGTTTTCGTCTGCGTCAAATGGCGCAGAACCCTCACTGAGAAAGGTCACCCCTCATGTGGCATGTTTTACAACCCGAAGGATGGGTCGCCCCCAAAGGCTATGCCAACGGCATTGAAGCGCGGGGTCGGCAAATTTATGTGGCCGGCATGATCGGCTGGAACGGTCAAGCCCAATTTGAAAGCGACGACTTTGTGGCGCAATGCGCACAAGCGCTGCAAAACATTGTGGACACCTTGGCCTGCGCCAAAGCGGGGCCGCAGCACATGGTGCGCATGACCTGGTATGTGAAAGACAAAAAAGAGTATCTGGCGCGCGGGCGCGAACTTGGCAAGGTCTACCAACAGGTGATCGGCCGCCACTACCCCGTCATGACCTTGGTGCAAGTGGCCGACCTGGTGGAAGACCGGGCACAGGTGGAAATTGAAGTCACTGCGGTGGTGCCCGACTGACACCTGGGCGGCAGCACAAACAGACGCTCTCTCTCGTGCTCAGACTGAGGCACACGCTCAGGCCTTGCCTGCGTGCTTTTTGAAATGCTCCATGAACGCTTGCGCCGCAGGCGAGATGTCGGTCCCTGATTTAGTGAGCGCCACAATTTGGCGCGACACCGTGGGCGAGACCAAGGCCAGCGTGGCAATGGACGACGAAGGCGACAAGGCTTGCGCGCGCGAAATGGCGTAAGACGGCAACACCGACACGCCCTCACCCGCCGCCACCAGCCCCAGCGCCGTGGCCACTTGGGACACCTCATACGCGGGTTGTATGCGCCGACTCCAGCGCGCAAAGGCTTGGTCCACCAGCGTACGCAAACCGCTGCCGTGGCGCAACAAGATCAAGGGCTCGCTCAACAGGTCTTGCCATGCCACTTCACGTTGCCCCGCCAAAGGGTGTGAGGTGTGACAGGCCAGCATCAAGGTGTCGGCATACAAGGGCGTGGCCAGCAAGTCGGCGTTGTCATCGTTGGCGGTGCACACCGCCATGTCCACTTGGGCCTGGCGCACCAGCGCAGGCAAGGAATCTACCGGACCATCGAGCAACTCCACCCGCACCTGCGGATGCTGCAAACGAAAACTCGCAATCAGCTGCGGAAACAAGGCACTCGCCAGCAAGGGGGTCGCCACCAAACGCAGCACGCTGTTTTTCACCTGCTGGGCTGCTTGCAATCGGCTCAAGCCTTGTTCCAGCTCGGCAAACACGCGCTCGACCGTGGGCAAAAACTGGTGGCCCGCCTCGGTCAACACCAAGCGGCGCGTGGTGCGCTCAAACAAGCGCACACCCACATCGTCTTCCATGGCACGCACCAGCATCGACAAAGCCGACGGCGTGAGGTGCAGCTTAGCCGCAGCGCGGGTCATGCTGGACTCTTGCGCCACGGCCAAGAAAGCTCGCAATTGGCGCAAGCTCAGGTTGGAGGTGGCAAGTGGGTGGCTCATGCTCAAAGCATAGCCTGCATCACCGCCAAAAATGGGTCGCGGTACACATGTTTGGCGCTTACCACCTCACGTCCAGCCACCGCACGGCGCCGCCAAGTGGGCGATGGCGACGAAAACACCAAAGCGTCCAAGACTTGGGGCAAGGGCACGCCCGCCAGCGCGTCGCTGTCGGTGTCGAGCTCAAGCCAATCGGCGCGCTGGCCCAACGCCAGCCCGCCCAGCGGCAAGCCCGTGGCTGCCACGCCCCCACGCAACGCGTGGTCCAGCAGCACGGCGGCGGTAGAACCCAGGCCTTGCTGCCCATCAAGCGCCACGTTGCGGCGCTGCCCGCGCAGGCGTTGGCCGTACTCCAACCAACGCAACTCTTCCAGCCAGTTGCGGTTGATGTGGCTGTCGGTGCCAATCGACCAGCGAAGCCCCTCCACAAGGGCTTGCGGAAACTCAAAAAAACCATCGCCCAAATTGGCTTCGGTGCTGGGGCAAATCACCACACTGGCGTCGCGCTGCGCCAGGCCACGGATTTCCTCAGCTGTCGCATGGGTGGCGTGCACCAAGTTCCAACGCGCATCCACCGGGGCGTGGTCCAGCAGCCATTCAATCGGACGCTGACCATGGTGGCTCAGGCAATCGTTGACCTCTTTCATCTGCTCGGCCACGTGGATGTGAATCGGCCCATCGGTCACCACCGAGGCCACCGCGTTCAAAGCCACCGCATCCACCGCACGCAAGGAATGCAAAGCCACACCAGCATTCAACAGCGGCGCTGACTGGGGCGATGTGCCCAGTGCTGCGCGACGCGCCACAGCGTTGACGGCATCGCGCAAGGCCAGCACCGACTCAGGCGTAGAGGCAAAGCGACGCTGCATGTCGCTGAGTCCCGGCTGGCCAAAGCCTTGGTGCATGTAAAGCGTGGGCAACACGGTCAAGCCAATGCCCACCGTTTGGGCTGCACGCACCAAAGCCCAGGTCATCTCGCCCGGGTCGGCATAGGTGCTGCCATCGGGTGCGCGGTGCAGGTAGTGGAACTCGCACACCTGGGTGTAGCCCGCATCGAGCAGCTCGGCATACAACCAAGTGGCGATGGCTTCGAGCTGCGCCGGTTCAACGCGCAAGGCAATGCGGTACATGCGCTCGCGCCAACTCCAAAAGTCGTCGCCGGCGCGCTGGCTGTTTTCGGCCAAACCCGCCATGGCACGTTGAAACGCGTGGCTGTGCGCGTTGACCATGCCCGGAATCACCCAGCCCACGGCGCTGGCCCCTTGGGCCTGCTGGGGCGTGGGCGATGGGGTGATGGCCGACCAGCAGCCGCTGGCGTCGGCCTCGAGCAACACCTTGCTCACCCAAGCGCCGTGCGTCTGGCCTGGCAACCAGGCCTGCTGCGCCAGCCACTTCATCGCGGCAAAGCCTGCACGGCCTCTAAACCTGCGCGCACCATGGCCTGGAGCACGGGCTGGCACTTCGCAGCCAAGGTCGCGTCGTAGGCATAGGGCGGCACTTCTTGCATGTACAAGCTTTGGCATTTCTCCAGTTGCACGGCATGGATGCCGCCCGCCGGGTTGCCATAGTGGCGCGTGGTGTAGCCGCCTTTGAAGCGCCCATTCACCACGCTGCTGATGTCCGGCGCATTTTGGCAAGCCTGCGCCACGGCTTGGATGACCCGCGCATCGGCGGCTTTGCCGTCGGCCGTGCCAATGTTGAGGTCGGGCAAGCGGCCCTCAAACAACCACGGAATTTCACTGCGAATGCTGTGCGCGTCCCACAGCAACACTTGACCGTGCAAGGCTCGCAAGCGTTGCAGCTCTTGCGCCAACGCGTCGTGGTAAGGCTGCCAATACTGGCTGCGGCGCTCTAAGCGCTGCGTGATGGACGGTTCGCAACCTGTTTGGTACAGCGGGTCACCGGTGAAAAAACGCGTGGGGCACAGCTCGGTGTTGGAGGCACCGGGGTACATGGGCGTGTCATCAGGCGGGCGGTTGAGGTCGATCACATAGCGCGAGGTGGTGGCACGCAACACGCTGGCACCCAAACCGTCCAAAAAGTTGTAGAGCGTGGCCAAGTGCCAATCGGTGTCTTCCACATCCAGCGCACGCGGCACATACAAGGCACGCAGCGCATGGGGAATGTCGGTGCCAATGTGCGGTATACACACCAACAAGGGCGCACTGCCCTGCGTCAACTCAAACACATTCATGGGGTGATCTCTTTCTGGGGCTGACCGCCCCAAATGGTTTGTTGTCGGGGGTTGGCCCCCATGGCATAACAAAGCTCAGCCGGGTGCGCCACATCCCACAGTACAAAGTCAGCGCGCTGGCCAGCCACCAACTGGCCTCGGTCGTGCAAGCCCAACGCCTGCGCCGCATGGCGGGTGGCGCCCAAAATGGCTTCTTGAGGTGTCAAGCGCATCAGCGTGCAGGCCATGTTGAGCATCAGCAACATCGAGGTGCACGGTGAGCTGCCCGGGTTGCAGTCGGTCGACACCGCCATGGGCACCTGGTGTTCACGCAAGCGGGCGATGGGGGGCACACGGGTTTCGCGTAAAAAGTAAAACGCACCCGGCAGCAGCACGGCCACCGTGCCCGCTGCCGCCATGGCGCGCACACCGTCTTCGCTCAACCACTCCAGGTGGTCGCAACTCAAGGCGCCGTACTTGGCGGCCAAGGCCGCGCCTTGGCTGTCGCTGAGTTGCTCGGCATGCAGCTTGACGGGCAAGCCCAAACGCTGCGCGGCTTGGAACACCCGCTCGGTTTGCGCGAGGCTGAAACCCATGCGCTCGCAAAACACATCCACCGCATCGACCAAGCCAGCGTCTTTGAGCGGGCCCATCATGTCGACCACGGCTTGGATGTAGTCGTCGGCGCGACCGGCGTATTCAGGCGGCAGCGCATGGGCCCCCAAAAACGTGGTGCACACGTGCACCGCATGCTGCTGGCCCAAACGCCGCGCCACTTGCAAGCACTTGCGCTCGTGCGCCAGCGACAAGCCGTAGCCCGATTTGATTTCCACCGTGGTCACGCCCTCGGCCATCAGCGCCTTCAAGCGACGCTGGGCCTGTTGGTACAAATCTTCGGCAGACGCATCGCGTGTGGCCTGCACGGTCGACACAATGCCGCCACCCGCGCGGGCCACTTCTTCGTAGCTCGCGCCGTTGAGCCGCAGCTCAAATTCATGGGCGCGTTGACCGCCG
Source organism: Comamonadaceae bacterium (assembly GCA_947451285.1). GTDB lineage: Bacteria > Pseudomonadota > Gammaproteobacteria > Burkholderiales > Burkholderiaceae_C > Limnohabitans. The sequence goes on along the minus strand of CANFYL010000041.1, from coordinate 2,500 downwards.
TACACCAAGTGGGTGTGGCAATCGATCCAGCCCGGGGTGATGAGCGCGCCCTGCGCGTCGTGCACCTCGGCCACCGTCAACCAGTGCGGCGGCAGTTCGCGCGCGGGCCCGGCCCAGACAATCTGTTCGCCTTCGCACACCAATACACCGTCGTCGATCAAGCCATAGCCATCGGCGGCACCTGCGGCGCAGGTGACCAAACGGGCGTGGGTCCAGAGTTGGGGTTTCATGTGGCTCCTTCGATGAACAACCACAGCGCATGCGGGCTGTGCACTTGCACCGCCTCGCGGGGGGCCAGCACGCGCCAAGCCAAGCGGTGGCGTGGCACAGACAGCGAATGCGTGCCCTGCGTGATGCGGGTCTCGTCGTGCAGGGCAAACACGGCTGCCAAGCCCGCGACAGTGGGGGTGAAGGCATGCGTCTGCGCGCGCAAGCGCTGCATGTGCGCAGGCAAGCCTCGCGTCATCAGGTTGAAGTCGAGCGTGGCGCCGTCGATCAAGTCACAGTCGCACCGCCATTCGCCCTCAAAGGCCAACACCTCGCTGTGCGCATCCAAGCGGTGGGTGGACTGCGGAAAACGCAGCACCACGCCTGCGCCGTCGAGCACGGCAAACCAGCGCTGGGTTTTTTCAAAGCGCGAGAACGGGCCGTTGGCCGCCACATCGGCCACCGACAAGCGCCAGCGCCAATCGGTGCTTGACGGGCCCGACAACAACTCGCGCGTGACACCGCCGCCATTGCGCCAGGGTGAAGGCGGCACATCGGCCAGTGCCAACAGCTGCCATTCGGCGGGGCGGGTCGTCATGCTTGAAAGTCTCCGTTGAAGCTGTAGCGCGTGCCCGGGTACACCAAGCGCGCCAAACTCGCCACATGGCTGGCGCTCACCGTGCGGCGAACCATCACCAAGCAGGCCTCGTGTTTGCGAATGCCCAGCAGCTTGGCCTCTTCGGCGCTGGGTAAGCAAGCCTCAATGGAATAGCTGGCTTGGGTCAAGGGCGCGTGATCCAGCAAGTGGCGTGTGGGCGTGGTTTGGCTGAAATCTGTTTTCAAGTAATCGGGGGCGGCCAGTGGGTTGACGTAGCGGTCTTCGTACTGAATGGGCACGCCATTTTCCAAATGAATCAACACGGTGTGAAACACCGACTGCCCAGCGCGCAAGCCCATGCGCTGCGCCAAGGCTTGCGGCGCACGCAGCGTTTCCACAGTGAGCACACGCGTGCCATGAATGTGTCCACGTTCCGTCACTTCTTCTTGCACATCACGGATGGTGAGTTGTGACGACACCTGGTGCAGCTCAGCCACGAAGGTGCCCGAACCCTGCACGCGGCGCACCAAGCCTTCGGCCATCAACTCACGCAAGGCGCGGTTGATGGTCATGCGACTCACGCCAAACTGGTGCATCAACGCACTTTCGCTGGGCACCGGGTCGCCCGACACCCACACACCCAAGCCGATTTGGGTGCGTACATAGGTTTTCACTTGCTCGTAAACAGGGGCCGATGCGGAGGTCATGACTAGGGAGAATACTACGATTGACAGAAGTTGTATAGACAACTACAGTGATTTCCAAACAGCACATCAGGCCGCATTTTCACCATGACCGACCATTCCATTTCCAAGCACCTCGCCGCTCAAGCACGCCCCGTCAAAGCACCCCACGGCAGCACCTTGCATTGCGCCAACTGGGAAATTGAAGCGGCCTACCGCATGATCCAAAACAACCTCGACCCCGAGGTGGCCGAAAACCCCGACGCCCTGGTGGTGTACGGTGGCATCGGCAAAGCCGCACGCAACTGGGACTGCTTTGACATGATCTTGGCGTCGCTGCGCAAACTCCAACCCGACGAAACACTGCTGGTGCAGTCGGGCAAACCGGTGGGCGTGTTTCGCACCCACACCGGCGCGCCGCGGGTGCTGATTGCCAACTCCAACCTGGTGCCCAAGTGGGCCACCTGGGAGCACTTCAACGAACTCGACCGTGCGGGCTTGATGATGTATGGCCAGATGACCGCAGGCAGCTGGATCTACATCGGCAGCCAAGGCATCGTGCAAGGCACCTACGAAACTTTTGTCGAGGCAGGCCGACAACACTTCAACGGTGACCTCTCAGGCCGCTGGGTCTTGACCGCAGGCTTGGGCGGCATGGGTGGCGCACAACCCTTGGCGGCCACGTTTGCAGGTGCCTGTTCGCTCAACATCGAGTGCCAGCAATCGCGCATCGACTTTCGCTTGAAAACCCGCTATGTCGACAAACAAGCCGCCAACTTGGACGAAGCCTTGGCCATGATCGCGCACCACACGCAGCGCAAAGAAGCGGTGTCCATCGCCGTGTGTGGCAACGCTGCCGATCTGTTGCCCCAACTGGTGGAGCGCGTACGACAAGGCGGCATTCGCCCCGACATCGTGACCGACCAAACCTCGGCCCACGACATCATCAACGGCTACTTGCCCAGCGGCTGGACGCTGGACCAATGGCATGCCGCGCAACGCGACCCGGCCC
>CANFYL010000040.1 GCA_947451285.1 Comamonadaceae bacterium | reverse complement strand
GCGGCATGGTCTACAAAGGCAGCGTGCGCGTGGGCGGCGACAAGTTTGACGAAGCCATCATCAACTACATCCGTCGCAACTACGGCATGTTGATTGGCGAGCCCACGGCAGAGGCGATCAAAAAGAAAATTGGCTCAGCCTTTCCCGGCTCTGAAGTGAAAGAGATGGAAGTCAAGGGCCGTAATCTGTCTGAGGGCGTGCCCCGCTCGTTCACGATTTCGTCGAACGAAATCTTGGAAGCCTTGACCGATCCGCTCAACAATATTGTGTCTGCCGTCAAGAACGCTCTGGAGCAAACGCCTCCCGAATTGGGCGCCGACATTGCCGAGCGCGGCATGATGTTGACCGGCGGTGGCGCCTTGTTGCGCGACCTAGACCGCCTGCTGGCAGAAGAGACTGGCCTGCCCGTGTTGGTGGCGGAAGACCCTCTGACCTGTGTGGTGCGCGGTTGTGGCTTGGCCCTGGAGCGCATGGAGCGTTTGGGCTCGATCTTCACCAGCGAATAAGCCGATGGTCGGCGCCTTAGACTGAGCTCGGCACCCCATGCCCCTTGGTACGCTGGACCGATCGCCGCCGGCCTTTTTCAAACAAGGCCCGTCGGCCATCTCCAAACTCTTGTTCTTCAGTGCTCTGTCGGTGCTGTTGATGGTGGCCGATGTGCGCTTTGGTGTGACCCAACCCATTCGTGCTGTGCTCTCCGTGGGTTTGTATCCTTTGCAATGGTTGGCTTTGCGGCCACAGATGCTGGTCGAGTTCGGCAACGACTACATGCAGGCACGCGACCTGGCACAGGCGGCCGAATGGCAAGCGCGTCAGCAACTGCTGGTGCAAGCGCAGCGCTCGGGCAAGGTGGAGCAATTGGCGCTGGAAAACCACCAGCTGCGTGAACTGTTGGGACTGCGGGAGCGGTTAGAAACCACTGGTGTGACTGCCGAGGTGTTGTATGACGCGGCAGATCCTTACACCCGAAAATTGATCATTGACAAAGGCCTCACACACGGCATCAAACCCAGCTCGCCCGTGATGGATGAGCGGGGTATCTTGGGGCAAGTCACTCGCGTGCTGCCCTTGGTGAGTGAAGTGACATTGGTGACCGACCGAGAGCACTCAATTCCAGTGCTCAATACCCGCACGGGTGCGCGTGGCGTTGCCTTTGGCGAGGCGGGTGGTGCACCTTTGCTTGAACTGCGGTTTATGGCCACCAACGCCGACATTGAAGTGGGTGACATGCTGTCGACCAGCGGCGTAGATGGCGTGTATCCCTCTGGCATTCCCGTGGCCAAGGTCACCAAGGTTGAGCGGCGCGCAGAAACTGTGTTTGCTCGCATCCTGTGCGAGCCTGTGGGGCGGGTTCAAGGTGCGCGGCATGTGATGGTGCTCGAACCCCTGACCGACAAATTGCCGCCACGTCCCTCCATCGACAAACCGCAACCTTATGCCCAAGCCAAAGGGGGCCGTCGATGATCATGCCCCGCGGCCATCAGCTGCTGTTGCCGGCTAAACCTTGGTTCATTGCTATGTCCTTGTTGGTGGCTTTGCTCATCAACATGGTGGTCAACATGAGCTTGGTGGGCAATGCCGCCTGGGTGCCCGATTTCTTGGCGTTGGTGATGGTGTTTTGGTGTATCCACCAACCCCGAATCGTGGGCATTGGCGTGGCATTTTTTCTGGGGGTGGTCAGTGATGTGCACCAAGCGGCTTTGTTGGGACAGCATGCCTTGACCTACACAGGCTTGGGTTTTTTGGCTGTCATGGTGCATCGGCGCTTGTTGTGGTTTTCAGTCCCTTCACAAGCCATGCAAGTCTTGCCCTTGTTTTTGGCCGCCCATTGTTTGGCCCTGACGGTGCGTACCCTTTCAGGTGCAGTGTTTCCCGGTTGGGAGTTGTTGTTGGCGCCGATTGCCGAGGCCTTGCTGTGGCCCTTGGTGAGTGTGATGTTGTTGGCGCCTCAGCGGCGCGCCCCTGACCCAGACGATACCCGGCCGTTATGAGCGTCATACGCAACATCGAAGGCGACCTGCGCCGCTTCAGGGCGCGCATGGTGGTGGTGACGGCGGCGATCTTGCTGGCTTTTCTGGTGTTGGCTTTGCGCTTGTTTTATTTGCAGGTTATTCGCTACGACGACTTGAATGAGCAGGCTGAAAACAACCGCACAGCGATCGTGCCGATCGTGCCCAACCGTGGCGTGATCATGGACCGCAATGGCGTGGTGTTGGCTACCAACTATTCCGCCTACACGCTAGAGATCACCCCGTCGAAGGCTGTGGTTCCGTTAGACGAATTGATCGAACAATTGGCCGGCGTGATTGACATCCAAAGCCGCGACAAACGCCGCTTTAAAAAGCAAATGGATGAGTCCAAGAGCTTTGAGTCGGTGCCGATTCGCAACCGGCTGAGCGATGAAGAGGTGGCACGCTTTGCGGCGCAACGCTATCGCTTTCCTGGGGTGGAGATCAAGGCGCGTTTGTTTCGCAACTACCCTTACAACGAGTTGGCCAGCCACGTGATTGGCTATATCGGACGCATCAACCAAGCCGAAAAAGCCAAGATTGAAGAGTCGGAAGACTCGGGCAATTACCGTGGCACCGACTACATCGGCAAACTGGGTGTCGAGCAAAGCTACGAAGCCCAATTGCACGGCACCACGGGCGTGCAAGAGATGGAGACCTCAGCCGGTGGGCGCGCAGTGCGTCGTCTCAACAGCAGCCAAGCCATACCTGGCAACAGCGTGGTGTTGTCCATCGACATCAAGCTGCAAAAGCTGGTCGAAGACCTCTACGGCAAACGGCGTGGCGCCTTGGTGGCGCTCGACCCTAAGACCGGAGAGATCTTGGCGTTTGTCAGCAAGCCCACCTTCGACCCCAACTTGTTTGTTGATGGCATTGATTTTGAAAATTGGCAAGCCCTCAACGAGTCACCCGACAAGCCCTTGCTCAACCGTGCTCTGCGTGGCACCTACCCACCCGGTTCGACCTACAAGCCTTTCATGGCGTTGGCAGCGTTGCAAACAGGCAAGCGTGCTGAGAAAGCCTTGATTTCTGATCCTGGTTACTTCATGTTTGGCAGCCACCGGTTCCGCGATGACAAAGAGGGTGGACATGGGATGGTGGACATGTACAAGTCGATCGTGGAGTCATGTGATACCTATTACTACACCCTGGCGCGGGACATGGGCGTCGATCTTATGCATGAACAAATGAAGCCCTTGGGATTTGGTCAAATCACCGGCATCGACATCTTGGGTGAATCTCGCGGCGTGCTGCCGTCAACCGATTGGAAGCGCACCACCTACAAAAAGCCTGAGCAGCAGCGCTGGTACTCGGGCGAAACCATTTCGCTGGGGATTGGCCAAGGTTACAACAGTTTCACCATGCTCCAAATTGCGCACGCGATGGGGACCCTTGCGAACAACGGTTTGAAGATGAAGCCGCACTTGGTGCGTGAGGTGGTCGATGTGGAAACCAAAGTCGCTACCTTGGTGGCCAAAGAACCTATTGGGCAGCTGGCACTGGTGCCTGAAAACCTTGAGATCATTCGTCGCGCCATGGTGGGCGTGAACCTGGAGGGCACCTCAGCCAGCAGCTTTGTGGGCGCACCCTACACCAGTGGTGGCAAGACGGGAACCGCGCAGGTCTACACCGTCAAGCAAAACGAAAAGTACAACGCAGCCACGATTGACGAGCGCATGCGCGACCATGCTTTGTTCATCGCATTTGCCCCAGCAGAAGACCCTAAAGTGGCATTGGCCATGGTTGTGGAGAACGCCGGTTTCGGAGCACAAAATGCGGCGCCAATTGCGCGGCGGGTGTTTGATTTTGTGATCATGGGCCAATACCCCGCGCAAGAAGACATTGACGCCGTGCAAAAAGGACAAGCCACCCGACCGATTGGCAAGTCGCGGTCCGTGGCCAGCGTGACTTGGCCTCCCAAGGCGGCTGAGGTGCCTGAGGTCAGTTCGCCAGATCGGGTGGCTTCAGAGGCCAAGCCCAAAGCTTCAGCATCTTCGAGCGTACGCTGAGCTCAGGCGATACAAGACGAGTTGAAGGCTGTAGCGTCAGCGAAAAAAAGCGTCGTAGCTGGTTTTGCAAATCAGCGCGCTCACCACCACCAAGAACACCCCCCGCACAAAGCCGGCGCCATGTTGCAGTGCCATGCGTGTGCCTAGCAAGCTGCCGGCCACATTGGCCATGGCCAAGGGCAGCGCCAGGTGCCACCAGACATGACCGGTCCAGGTGAACAGCACCAAGGCCGCAGCATTGCTGGAGAGGTTGAGCAGTTTGGCGGCCACAGAGGCATTCAAAAAGTCGTAGCCCAACCAACGCACCAACAAGAAGACGAAAAAGCTGCCGGTGCCCGGCCCAAAAAAACCGTCGTAAAAGCCAACGCTCAGGCCCACGATGGCGGTGGCTGCAAGCTCAGCGCGCCCCTCAAAGCGAGGGCGGTGGTGGCGGCCCATGTCTTTGCGTGCCAGGGTGTAGAGCAGCACGGCCAGCAAGACGACAGGCAACAGGCGACGCAAGAACTCAGGCGAAATCAGGGTCACCAGCCATGCGCCCGCAAACGACCCGCCCATGGCCAGCCCCGCAGCAGGCAACAAAACGCGCCAGCGCATGGGGACGCGTTGGCTGTATTGCCAGGCTGCAAAGCTGGTGCCCCAGACGGATGCGCTTTTGTTGGTGCCCAGCAAGGTGGCAGGCGGCGCTGCTGGGTAGACGGCCAACAAGGCAGGCAGCAATATCAAACCGCCACCACCGACGATCGAGTCCACAAAACCAGCCAGCGCAGAGGCGAAGGTGGCGATCAAAAGTTCCATGCAGGGATTGTGGTCTGAGATGGGTGTCTGAAAGCCGGCCCACCAAGCAAAAGGCACCGGGATCAACCGGTGCCTTTTCCATCAACGCCCTGTGCGCAGGGCTGTTTGTTTGTCTCCTCGGACCCTCTGTCAACAGCACATGGGCTGTTGCGAGTGATGAGAATGTACGGTCTCCATGGCGACTCAAACCTCAGGAGTTTCCCTTGCGGGCTTACCCGGTGCACATCAACCCGTGGTCGCTTCGTGCGCCAGCCATTGGGCGGTTTTTTCAGCCAGCATCAAGGTAGGGCTGTTGGTGTTGCCGCTGGTGATGGTGGGCATCACGCTGGCATCGACCACGCGCAAGCCGCGCACCACGCCACCACGCCCATCGCGCACGCGCAGTTCGGTGTCGACCACAGCCAGCGGGTCATCCAGGCGGCCCATGCGGGCGGTGCCCACGGGGTGAAAGATGGTGGTGGCAATGTCGCCTGCCAAGCGGGCCAGCTCGTCGTCGGTTTGGTATTGCACGCCCGGTTTCCACTCGGTGGGCTGGTACTTGGCAAGCGCGGGTTGGGCGGCAATGCGCCGCGTCACCCGCAGCGAGTCGGCGGCGACTTGTTGGTCTTCGGGCGTGCTCAAGTAGTTGGGGGCAATCTGCGGCGCATCGGCAAAGTGCGGGCTGCGGATGTGCACCGTGCCACGGCTGGTGGGGTTGAGGTTGCACACGCTGGCGGTGAAGGCTGGAAAACTGTGCAACGGTTCGCCAAATGCATCGAGGCTAAGAGGTTGCACGTGGTATTCGATGTTGGGGTAAGGCTGGTTGGGGCTGCTGCGGGTGAATGCGCCCAGTTGCGACGGCGCCATGCTCATGGGGCCGCTTTGTTGGAAAAGGTACTCCAAGCCGATCTTGGCTTTGCCCCACCAGCTGTTGGCCAAAGTGTTGAGGGTGGTCACACCTTGCACTTTGAAGACGGAGCGAATTTGCAAATGGTCTTGCAGGTTGCTGCCCACGCCGGGCAAGTCGATGACGGGCTCAATGCCGTGCTGTTTGAGTAGTTTTGCCGGGCCCAGACCCGACAGCTGCAAGATGTGCGGCGTGCCGATGCTGCCCGCACTCAACACCACGGACTCTTTGGCTGTCACGCTGACATGGCCTTGGCCTGTCCACACCTCTACCCCTGTGCAGCGGGCTTGCCCATCTGCATCGGTGGCCATGAGCAATTTGCTGACTTGCGCCGAAGTCCAGAGCTCAAAGTTGGGCCGGGCGTAGCAGGTGGGGCGCAAAAAAGCCTTGGGTGTGTTCCAACGCCAGCCCCGCTTTTGGTTGACCTCGAAGTAGCCCACGCCTTCGTTGTCGCCCCGGTTGAAGTCGTCCGTGGCAGGAATGCCGGCTTGCACCGCAGCTTGGGCAAAGGCGTCGAGCACCTCCCAGCGCAAACGCTGGCGCTCCACCCGCCACTCGCCGCCTGCAACGTGATGGCGCAGGGTGTCGCCATAGACCGTGCGGTCGTTGAGCAACACCTCGCTGCGCGCCCCTTTGGCACCGTGCATCGCATCGGCGCCGCCGTGGTGGTCTTCGTGCAGTTTGAAATATGGCAAGCAGTTGTCCCAGCGCCAACGCGCGTCCCCCGTGAGGTCGGCCCAGTGGTTGTAGTCACGCGCTTGGCCGCGCATGTAAATCATGCCGTTGATGCTGGAGCACCCGCCCAGCACCTTGCCACGTGGGTAGCGCAAGCTGCGGCCATTCAGACCAGCCTCAGCCGCGGTGTTGTAGAGCCAGTCGGTGCGCGGGTTGCCAATGCAGTAGAGGTAACCGACGGGAATATGCACCCAGTGGTAATCGTCACGGCGACCTGCTTCGATCAACAACACCCGTTTGCTGGCGTTGGCGCTCAGGCGGTTGGCCAGCAGGCAGCCGGCAGTGCCTGCGCCCACGATGATGTAGTCAAACTGGGTGTCGCCCATCACTTAGACGTTGGCATGGCGAACTCAGCGCCTTTGCCAATGCTGTCCGGCCAGCGCTGCATCACGCTCTTTTGCTTGGTGTAAAAGCGCACACCCTCTTCGCCGTAGGCGTGCATGTCGCCAAACAAACTCTTCTTCCAGCCGCCAAACCCATGCCACGCCATCGGCACAGGAATCGGCACGTTGATGCCTACCATGCCCACTTGGATGCGACGCGCAAACTCGCGTGCGACGCCGCCGTCTCGGGTGAAGCAACTCACGCCGTTGCCAAATTCGTGGGCGTTGATCAGCGCCACGGCTTGGGCAAAGTCGGCCACGCGCACGCAGCTCAAGACGGGGCCAAAAATTTCTTCTTTGTAGATGCGCATCTCTGGCGTGACGTGGTCAAACAAGGTGCCACCCATCCAAAAGCCTTTGTCGCAACCTTCGCCAGCTTGTTTGCCGTCAAACACACGGCCATCGACCAGCAGCTTGGCGCCTTCTTTGGCGCCTTGTTCGATGTAGCCCGTGATGCGTTTGTGCGCCATGTCGGTCACGATCGGGCCCATTTCAGCGGCCAAGTTGGTGCCGTTGAGCACTTTCAAGGTTTTTGTGCGTTCAATCAGCTTGGGCATGATGCGCTCGCCCACATCGCCGACCAACACGGCCACGCTGATGGCCATGCAGCGCTCGCCCGCAGAGCCATAGGCCGCGCCAATGAGGGCATCGACCGCTTGGTCGATGTCGGCATCGGGCATCACCACCATGTGGTTTTTCGCGCCGCCCAAGGCCTGCACGCGCTTGCCGTGGTGCGCGCCGGTTTCGTAGATGTAGTTGGCAATGGGGGTGGAGCCGACAAAGCTGATGGCTTTGACATCGGGGTGCACCAGCAGTGCGTCCACGGCTTCTTTGTCGCCTTGCACCACGTTGAACACGCCGTCAGGCAGGCCTGCTTGTTTGAGCAGGTCGGCCATGAAGAGTGCGGGGGTGGGATCCGTCGGGCTGGGCTTCAAGACAAAGGTGTTGCCTGTGGCGATGGCCACCGGAAACATCCACATGGGCACCATCACGGGGAAGTTGAAAGGTGTGATGCCAGCCACCACGCCCAAGGGCTGGCGCATGGTCCAGTTGTCGATGCCAGTGGACACCTGTTCGGTGTAGTCGCCCTTGAGGAGCTGCGGAATGCCGGTGGCGAACTCGACGATTTCGATGCCACGCGTGACTTCGCCCTGCGCGTCGGTGAACACCTTGCCGTGTTCGGCGGTGATCATGTGAGCCAATTCGTCTTTGTGCTGGTTGAGCAGCTCCAAAAACTTGAACATCACGCGTGCGCGGCGCAGCGGTGAGGTGTCGGCCCAAGCGGGGAAGGCCTTTTGTGCGGCGGCAACGGCCACGTTGACGTCGTCGCTGCTGGCCAAGGTCACGTGGGCGGTGACTGCGCCCGTGGCGGGGTTGTACACCGGTTGGGTGCGGGTGCTCACGCCGGCAGCGTGTTGGCCGGCGATGTAGTGTTGGAGGGAAGCAATGGTCATGGAGAGTCCTAAGTCAATCAGAAGGTGTGGTCGGGGGCGACTCAGCGACCGCCGCTCACGTCAATGCAAGTGCCCGTGATGTAGCTGGAGGCGTCGCTGAGCAACCAGACGATGGTTTGCGCCACTTCTTGGGCCGTGCCTGCGCGTTGCAGGGGAATGAGGGGTGCCAGTTCTTTGGCGCGGTTGGGCAATCCACCGCTGCCATGGATCTCGGTGTCGATGACGCCGGGGCGCACCGCATTGACGCGAATGCCCTCAGAAGCCACTTCTTTGGCGACACCCAGGGTCAAGGTGTCGATGGCGGCTTTGCTGGCGGCGTAGTCGACGTACTGACCGGATGCACCCAGCCGTGAGGCTGCGCTGCTGAGGTTGACGATGACGCCGCCCTCGCCGCCGTGGCGGGTGCTCATGCGGCGGATGGCTTCGCGGGTGCAGGCAAACGAACCCAGCACGTTGATGCGCATCATGCGCTCGACGCGGGCCCAGCTCATTTCGTCCACCCGGCTGGTCATGTCCACAATACCCGCGCTGTTGACCAAGCCGCTGATGCGCCCCAATTTGGCGTCGACTTGCGCGAACAGGGCCAAGATTTGGTCTTCGTGACCGACATCGCCCTGGACGCTGATGGCGGTTCCGCCGGCTTGGCGGATCTGGCGCACCACCTCATCGGCGGCCAGCGCATTTTGGGTGTAATTGACTGCCACGGCCCAGCCGTTTTGAGCCGCCAAAACGGCGGTGGCGGCACCAATGCCACGGCTGGCGCCAGTGATCAAAAGAACGGGTTTCAAGTCTGTCTCCTAGATTCTGAGTCGGTCAATTTCAAGCGCTGCACGATAGCATGTAGGGGTTTGAAACCGAGTAACCTGACGGACATTCCTTCATTTTTGACTTTGAAAGCAAGACCATGACTACCCTGCATTTGACTTCCTCCGATGGATTTGGATTTTCAGCCTATGTGGCGCAGCCCATAGGGCAGCCCAAAGGCGCCATCGTGGTGGTACAAGAAATTTTTGGTGTCAACGCCCATATCCGAGAGGTTGCCGATGGCTACGCTGCGCAGGGCTACTTGGCGGTGGCGCCTGCCACGTTTGACCGTGTCAAACCCGCTGTTCAACTGGGCTACACCCCCGACGACATGCAAGCCGGCATCGCGCTCAAGGCGGCCGTCGAGGCCTTGCCCGCGCCGGGCGTGATGGCTGACTTGCAAGCCGCCGTGGACTACGCCGCCAAAACATCGGGTGGCAAGGTTGGCATCGTGGGTTATTGCTGGGGCGGTTTGCTGTCTTGGCGCGCCGCTTGCCTGCTCAAGGGTTTGAGTGCGTCGGTGCCTTATTACGGCGGCGGCAGCACCAGCGACGAAGAGCGCGCCCGCCAGCCACACTGCCCGGTGTTGGCCCACTATGCAGAGCAAGACCACTGGATCCCGATGGACACGGTGGCGGCCTTTCAAAAATCCCAGCCAGGGGTGGAGGTGCAGGTGTATGCGGCCGACCACGGTTTCAACTGCAACCACCGGGGCGCCTGGCATGAGCCGTCGGCCAAGTTGGCGCTGGAGCGCACGCTCGCCTTCTTTGCCAAACATCTGGCTTGAGGCTCAGGGGGAGCGGTTGCGCTGGCCCTTTGCAACGGCTGAAAACGCCCAAAGGCTGGCGCAGTTGGGCCAGCCTTTGGGGGCTTACTTTTTCAAAGCACGTGCAGCGTCTAGGGCGAAGTAAGTCAAGATGCCGTCCGCACCGGCACGCTTGAAGGCCAGCAGGCTTTCCATCATCACCGCATCGTGGTCGAGCCAGCCGTTTTGCGCAGCGGCCTTGAGCATGGCGTATTCGCCGGAGACTTGGTAGGCGAAGGTGGGAACTTTGAAGGTGTCTTTGACGCGACGCACGATGTCCAAATAGGGCATGCCAGGTTTGACCATCACCATGTCGGCGCCTTCGGCGATGTCTAGGGCCACTTCACGCAAGGCCTCATCACTGTTGCCGGGGTCCATTTGGTAGACCTTTTTATCGCTCTTGCCCAGGTTGCCCGCAGAGCCCACGGCGTCTCGGAATGGGCCGTAAAAAGCGCTGGCGTATTTGGCGCTGTAGGCCATGATGCGAGTGTGGATGAGACCTTGGGCTTCGAGCGCGGTGCGGATCGCGCCGATCCGTCCGTCCATCATGTCACTGGGGGCCACGATGTCTACGCCAGCCTCGGCTTGCGTCAAGGCTTGCTGGGTCAGGACTTTCACCGTTTCGTCGTTCAGGATGTAGCCTGTGTCGTCCAGCAAGCCGTCTTGCCCATGGCTGGTGTAGGGGTCTAGCGCCACATCGGTCATCACACCAAGTTGGGGGAAATGCTTTTTCAACTCGCGCACCACATGAGGCACCAAGCCTTGGGGGTTGGCAGCTTCTTGTCCATCAGGCGTTTTGAGGTGGCTGCTGATGACGGGGAAAAGCGCCATGACCGGAATGCCTAAGGTCACGCATTGTTCGGCCACCGGCAGCAGAAGGTCCAAGCTCAAGCGCTCAACGCCTGGCATCGAGGCTACAGCCTCGCGGCGCTTTTCACCCTCGAGCACGAACACCGGATAGATCAGGTCGTTGGAGCTGAGTGCGTGCTCGCGCACCAAACGACGGGTGAAGTCGTCTCTGCGAAGCCGGCGTGGGCGATTGGCAGGAAACGGGGCGGAAACGGAGGTGTAGGCGTTGGTCATGGACAAAATTGTGCCTCAATCCTGCGATTTGTCCCCTTGTTTTGTAGCAATGCCTTTGCTAGATTGAAGGCGAGCAGTTTGCTGCTCCCCGCTTCCCTCCCTGAGCGGGGCCTTTTGTGTCACAGCAAACAGGCATTTAGGCCCAGCCTTGAGTTGGGCCTTTTTTTGAACCCAGCTAAACTGACCGCATGCTGTGGGTCAAATCTTTTCATATCGTCTTTGTGGCCAGTTGGTTCGCCGGCTTGTTTTATTTGCCACGAATTTTTGTCAACTTGGCCCAAGTGGCGCCAGATTCGGTGGCGGAAGAACAACGCCTTCTGTTGATGGCGCGTAAGTTGATGCGCTTTACTACCTTGCTCATGGTCCCTGCCGTAGGTCTCGGCTTGTGGCTGTGGTTGGGCTACGGCATTGGTTGGGGGCCGGGCAATGGGTGGATGCATGCCAAGCTCACCGTGGTGCTGCTGGCCATGGGCTACCACCATGCCTGCGGCATGTTGTTGCGTAAGTTTGAGGCGCACGCCAACCAGCGTGGACACGTGTGGTTTCGATGGTTCAACGAGGTTCCCGTGGTTTTGTTGCTGATCACGGTAATTTTGGTGGTGGTCAAGCCTTTTTAAGTGGACGTTGGTGGTCATGCAAAAAACCTCTGCGTGGCCCTTGTCGCAAATGTGCGTAGCTTTGATTGTTTACGCCAGCCTTTACCCTTTTGACCAATGGCGAGATCAAGGCATTGCACCTTGGTCTTTTTTGACTGGGCCTTGGCCCAAGTATTGGACCGGGTTTGATGTGGCGGCTAACGTTTTAGGCTATGCGCCACTTGGATTTTTTCTGACACTCGGCGCCATGCGTATAGGCTGGGGTGGATGGGTTGTGTTGAGCAGCACATTGGCGGCGGGTTTGCTGTCCTTTGTGCTGGAGGGCTTGCAGAGTTACTTGCCGGCGCGTGTCCCGTCACAAACTGACTTACTCCTCAACACCCTGGGCGCTGGCGTAGGAGCTAGTCTTGCCAGCGCGCTTGAAAAATTAGGTTGGCTGTACCGCTGGGGACAATTTAAAAACCGCTGGTTTGTGCGCGACGCTCACATGGGCTTGGTGTTGGTGGTGTTGTGGCCTGTGGCCTTGTTGTTTCCCGTGGCTGTGCCCTTGGGCTTAGGCCAGGTGTGGGAACGTGTGGAGGATGGGCTGACTGCCATGTTTGAAGGCTCACCCTTTGAAGATTGGATTCCTCTGCGCGGCTTTGAGTTGGAGCCTTTGTTGCCAGGGGCCGAGCTGATGTGCGTGGTGTTGGGCTTGTTGATCCCATGTTTGTTGGGATTTTCTGTGTTGCGTCAGGCCTGGCAGCGGGGTGTTTATTTGCTGGTGGTCTCAGGACTGGCTTTGGGCATGAGTGGACTTTCTGCCGCTTTGAGTTACGGACCAAGCCATGCTTGGAGTTGGTTGAACTTGCCCGTGATGCTGGGGCTTGGCCTCGGTTTTGTGATTGCCGTGGTGTTTGTGGCTGCATCGGATAGAACATGCTTGGCGTTTTTGATGCTGGCTTTGTTGGTACAGCAAAGCGTGCTCAACCAATCTCCCGAGAGTGCTTACTTTGCGCAAACTCTCCAAACTTGGGAGCAAGGACGTTTCATACGTTTCAATGGCTTGGTGCAATGGCTGGGGTGGCTGTGGCCTTATGCGGCCCTGTTGTTTGCCTTGGTGCGCGTGAGCCAAGAGCGACCTAAGGAACAAAGAGGCGTGGCAACCTAAAATTTGGAGATGACACAAACCCATTACTACAAACACCATATTTTTTTCTGCCTCAACCAGCGTGGCAACGACCAATCCTGTTGCGCGCAACAAGGCGCAGCCGATGCGTTTGATCATTGCAAATCGCAAGTTAAAGCAAACGGGCTCGCAGGAGTTGGCGGTGTGCGGGTCAACAAAGCGGGTTGCTTGGACCGTTGCGCGGGTGGACCGGTCGCAGTGGTTTATCCCGAAGGCGTTTGGTACAGCTTTGTGGATAAGGCCGACATTGACGAAATTATCGAAAGCCACCTCAAGCACGGCAAACCTGTTGAGCGCTTGTTGGTGCCCGCTGGCGTGGGTCGCTGAAAGGGGGACTGATGAATTCACAGACCCAACGCTTGACATTGATCGGTGAGGCCGGTCCTATTGAAGCCTTGAGGGATTTGCCCGAAGGTTCATCGCGTGGGGTGGCTGTGGTGGCGCACCCACACCCGTTGTTTGGCGGCACCATGGACAACAAGGTGGTGCAAACCTTGGCACGGGCTTTTGTGCAGTGCGGTTGGACGGTGGTCCGTTTTAATTTTCGGGGTGTTGGCGCATCCGCGGGTCAGCATGATGCGGGACAAGGCGAAGCCCTAGACTTGTTGCGTGTGGTCGAGCAAGTTGCGTCTGATGGGCCCTTGGCCTTGGCGGGGTTTTCTTTTGGGTCGTTTGTCACCAGCCATGCCTTGGCGGCTTTGTGGGGGCAACGCAATATTGAAAAGGTGGTGTTTGTGGGAACAGCCGCATCACGATTTACGGTGGCCCATGTGCCCTTGTCCGCGCATGAGCGGACCTTGGTGGTGCATGGCGAGCAAGACGACACCGTGCCTTTGTCGTCCGTGATGGATTGGGCTCGCCCGCAAACGCTCCCAGTGACTGTGGTGCCTGGAGGGGGGCATTTCTTTCATGGACAATTACCTTTGCTTAAGAGCTTGGTCGTTCGCCATCTGAGCGCGTGAGCCTCAGTCTCCGGATACGCCGCCCCCTCCCTCACCCTGATATGACCTTGGCCATGATTCAAACCTTGCGTGTTTTGTTGTTGCTGATTCCCATGCTTGGGGGGAGTGCCGTGCACGCACAGTCCGCCATGCCGCAGCCCCCGGAAATAGCTGCACGCGCCTATCTGTTGCTGGATTTGACGGCTAACCAAGTGTTGGCGGAGTTGGATGCGGACAAGCCCATTGAGCCGGCTTCCCTGACCAAGCTCATGAGCGCCTACCTGGTCTTTGATGCGCTCAAAGCCAAAAAGATCAACTTACAGCAAGCCTTGCCGGTGAGTGAGCGGGCTTGGAAGATGCCCGGCTCACGCATGTTCATTGATCCCAAGATGAAGGTGCCTGTTGAGGACTTGATCAAAGGCATGATCGTGCAGTCAGGCAACGATGCCACCATGGCATTGGCAGAGGGTGTGGGTGGAACGGCGGAGCATTTTGTTGACATGATGAATGCCCAAGCCAAGGTGTTGGGTATGAAGTCAACCGGTTACAAAAACCCCGAGGGTTTGACTGAGCCAGGGCATACCACCACGGCGCGCGATCTGGGCATTTTGGCTGGACGTTTGGTGCAAGACTTTCCGGATTACGTGGGCTACTACGCGATCAAAAAATACCGCTATCCGGGCACTCCTGCTGCAAACGAGAGCAATCGCAACCTGTTGCTGTTTCGTGACCCTAGTGTGGACGGCCTGAAAACCGGGCATACCGAAGCGGCAGGCTATTGCTTGATTGCCACCGCCAAGCGCGATGCTCCCGGCGTTGGACCGCGCCGTTTGCTGTCGATTGTGTTGGGTGCGTCCAGTGAGAATGCCCGTGCGGCCGAGTCACAAAAATTGCTCAACTGGGGCTACACCGCATTTGACATCATTAAATTATTTGAAGGTAATCAAGCCGTGGTCTCTCCCAACGTATGGAAAGGCCGCAGCAACACCGTCAAACTTGGCCGACCTCAGGCCATTGTGGCGGCCATTCCTGCGGGGGCGGCCCATCGGATTCAAACCCAAGCTGCTCGGCCTGAGCCTTTGGTTGCGCCATTGCACAAGGGGCAAGTGGTCGGGGCGCTCAAAGTCAGTTTGGACAAGCAGCCCTTGATGGAAATTCCACTGACAGTGTTGGAGACTGTTGAGCAAGCCGGTGTGTTGGGGCGCGCTTGGGATGCTGTGCGCTTGTGGGTTCGTTGAACTTGTTTGAATTATTTTGAATTAACTTTGTCAGCCGGCGTGATGCTGATACACTAGAAGGCTTTTCGGAATTTCCGAAGGGACTCACGTTTTCTTTTTTAATCAAACGTTTAGGGACGTTTTTCAATGCCAACCATCAATCAACTGGTGCGTCAGGGGCGCGAGGTCGAACAGACCAAGTCAAAAAGCCCTGCGATGCAAAACTCGCCGCAGCGTCGCGGTGTGTGCACTCGCGTGTACACAACGACGCCCAAAAAACCTAACTCTGCTCTGCGTAAAGTTGCCAAAGTGCGTCTGACCAACGGGTTTGAAGTTATTTCTTACATCGGCGGTGAAGGCCACAACCTGCAAGAACACTCGGTGGTTCTGGTGCGCGGTGGTCGTGTCAAAGATTTGCCAGGTGTGCGTTACCACATCGTGCGCGGTTCGCTCGACTTGCAAGGCGTGAAAGACCGCAAGCAGTCTCGTTCCAAGTACGGCGCTAAGCGTCCAAAGAAGGCTTAATGGCCCCCAGCCCTGCGAGGCTTAATTCGCACAAAGGTGTTTGGCTTGTCAGGCAGACAGTGCCAAACGAAGTGACCCGAAGCATTCAATGGTGAGTGTGGGTCGAGTAAGTGGAAGTCATGATGACTTTCGCGGTGTCCAAGAGGATGCCAACTGAAGCAATAGAGGTGATCAAATGCCACGTCGTCGCGAAGTCCCTAAACGTGAAATCCTGCCGGATCCTAAGTACGGCAATGTCGAGCTGTCCAAATTCATGAACGTGATCATGGAAGGCGGCAAAAAAGCGGTTGCCGAACGCATCATTTATGGTGCCTTGGAGCAAATCGAACAGAAGTCGGGCAAAGACCCCCTCGAACTGTTCTCTGTTGCCATCAACAACGTCAAGCCCATGGTCGAGGTGAAGTCTCGCCGTGTTGGCGGTGCCAACTACCAGGTGCCTGTCGAAGTGCGCCCTGTGCGCCGCTTGGCTTTGTCCATGCGTTGGCTCAAAGAAGCTGCGCGCAAGCGTGGCGAAAAGTCCATGGCTTTGCGCCTGGCCAACGAACTGCTGGAAGCCTCTGAAGGCCGTGGCGGCGCCATGAAAAAGCGTGACGAAGTGCACCGCATGGCAGAAGCCAACAAGGCATTCAGCCACTTCCGCTTCTAAATTCAAAGGTAAAACATGGCTCGCAATACCCCCATTGAGCGCTATCGCAACATTGGTATTTCAGCGCACATTG
>CANFYL010000039.1 GCA_947451285.1 Comamonadaceae bacterium | reverse complement strand
TTCCCCGCCACAGGCGTGAGTGCGCGCACGATGTCTTGCGCGACCGAAGGTTTTTCGGCGATCACGAGGGTTTTGCTCATTTCAAAGTTCCTTAGAAAACTCACCACTACAATTTGCGCTTCTCGCGCGCACGCGCACGCACACGCGCCTGTGCGCACATGTGTGCGTACGTATTTAAGTTAACAGAGTTTTGACCTTGTCCAAAAATACCCCCGCCCCCATCACCGGTCGCCGCATCCAAACCCGTCGTTCCGGCGTGCACGGCAAAGGGGTGTTCGCCCTGAGCGACATCGCCGAAGGCGAGACCATCATCGAGTACGTGGGCGAGATCATCACCTGGAAAGAGGCCTTGCGCCGCCACCCGCACGATCCCAAAGACCCCAACCACACCTTTTACTTTCACCTCGACGACAAGCACGTGATCGACGCCTTGTACGGCGGCAACTCTTCGCGCTGGATCAACCACTCTTGCAAGCCCAACTGCGAGCCTGACGAGGTGGAGGGACGCGTGTTCATCAAGGCCTTGCGCAACATCGCGGCGGGTGAAGAGCTGAACTACGACTACGGCTTGGTGATCGATGCGCCGCTGACCGACAAGCTCAAGGCCGAATACCCCTGCTGGTGTGGCGCCAAGAAATGCCGAGGCACCTTGTTGGCCTCCAGCCAGCCCAACAAGCGCGAGCGCCGCGCCCAGAAAAAAGCCAAGCGGGCCGACAAAAAGCACTGACCCATGATTTGGCCTGCGGAAGACCTGTGGCAAGCCTTGGTGGCGTGGCAACCGGGCTTGACGGTGGAGGTGCTGCCCCAGATCGACTCCACCAACACCGAGTTGATGCGCCGAGCGCGTGCTGGCCAGAACGATCCCGTGCTGTTGGTGGCCGAGGCGCAAACAGCGGGTCGCGGTCGCTTGGGGCGCCCCTGGCATGGCCAGGTGGGGGATGCGCTCACCTTCTCTTTGGGCTTGCCCCTGATGCCTCGCGACTGGTCGGGGTTGTCGTTGGTGGTGGGTGTATCGCTGGCGCAAAGCCTGGACCCCGATGGCGCGCTGGGGCTGCGCTTGAAGTGGCCCAACGATGTGTGGGTGGCCCAGCCCGGCACACCGAGCGGCTGGGGCAAGCTGGCGGGGGTGCTGATCGAAACCGCCCTCACGGCACACGCGACGCCGGATCAGCCGCGCTACTGCGTGGTGGGTGTGGGCATCAACATCGCGCCGCCTCAAGCTTTAGGGCTGTCCACCGAACCTTTTGGTTTGCAACAGATGTCACCGCAGGCCACCGCCCCCAGCACCTTGGCGCAAGTGGCCTTGCCTTTGTTGAAAGCTGTGTTGGCGTTTGAGCACGATGGCTTTGCCCCCTGGCAGCCACGCTTCAACGCCTGCGATGCGCTGCGGGACAGTGCGGTGACCTTGAGCGATGGTCGCGCAGGGACCGCGCGTGGCGTCGACGTGGATGGCGCTTTGTGCATCGACACAGCGCAAGGCCCCGAGCGCATCACCAGCGCCGAAGTGAGTGTGCGCCCGCAATGCGTCTGAGTCCAACAACAGTAAAGGCATGGTCATGAACAGCTCTTCTTTTTGGCGCAAAGCGGCCATCGCTTTGATTTTGGCCAACGCGATGTTTGCCCTGTGGTCGTGCGGGTACTTGGGCGTTGTGGGCTTAGACCCCAACCCGCTGCGCGAACCCCAACGCTTGGACGAGCAGGTCTCGCCCGAAGCGGTGCAGATCAAGGTGCCGGGGGCCGCGCTGCCAGCACAGGCCGCATCGCCCCCGGCGTCTGCGGCCTCCTCCAGCGAGTGATCAGGCCGTCACAGCGTCGGCAACTGCATTGACCACCACCGGTTGGCGGATCAGGTAGTCAAACGCGCTCAGCGCGGCTTTGGCGCCCTCGCCCGCCGCAATCACGATTTGTTTGTAGGGCACGGTCGTCACGTCGCCCGCGGCAAACACGCCGGGCAGGTTGGTGTGGCACTTGGCGTCCACCACGATTTCACCGAATTGGCTCAGCTCAATCGTGCCCTTCAAGAACTCGGTGTTGGGCACCAAACCAATTTGCACAAACACGCCCGCGAGTTCGATGTGGTGCAGCGCTTCGTTGGCGCGGTCTTTGTAGCTCAGACCGTTGACTTTTTGGCCGTCGCCGGTGATTTCGGTGGTTTGTGCATTCACGTGGATGCTCACATTGGGCAGGCTCTTGAGTTTGCTGACCAACACGGCATCGGCTTTCAGGGCATCGGCAAACTCCACCAAGCTCACGTGCTCGACCAAGCCGGCCAAATCGATGGCCGCTTCTACGCCGGAGTTACCGCCGCCAATCACCGCCACGCGCTTGCCCTTGAACAAGGGGCCGTCGCAATGCGGGCAATAGGCCACGCCTTTGTTTTTGTACTGTTCTTCGCCGGGCACGTTGACATTGCGCCAGCGTGCGCCGGTGGACAAGATCACGCTGCGAGCGCTGAGCACGCCGCCATTGGCCATGTGGACTTGCGTCAAGCCACCGGGCGTGGTGGCAGGCACCACTTTGGCGGCACGTTGCAGGTTCATGATGTCCACCTCGTAGTGGCGCACTTGGGCTTCCATCGCGGCGGCCATTTTGGGGCCGTCGGTCTCTAACACCGAGATGTAGTTTTCAATCGCCATGGTGTCGTTGACCTGGCCGCCAAAGCGCTCGGCCGCCACGCCTACACGGATGCCTTTGCGCGCGGCATACACCGCCGCAGCGGCACCGGCGGGGCCGCCGCCCACGATCAGCACATCAAAGGGGGCTTTCTGGTTGAGTTTGGCGGCTTCACGGGCCTCGGCGTTGCTGTCGAGCTTGGCCACGATTTCTTCGGCGCTCATGCGGCCCGAGCCAAACACTTGGCCGTTCAAGAACACCATGGGCACGGCCATGATTTGACGCTCTTCCACTTCCTTCTGGAATGCGCCGCCTTCGATCACCACGGTCTTGACCTTGGGATTGAAGATCGCCATGAGCGAGAGCGCCTGCACGACGTCGGGACAGTTGTGGCAGCTCAAGGACATGTAGACCTCAAAGTTGAGGTCGCCGTCCAAGCCTTGAATGTTGTCGATCAGCTCGGGCTCGACTTTCGGGGGGTGGCCGCCGGTCCACAGCAGGGCCAAGACCAAGGAGGTGAACTCATGGCCGAGCGGCAAACCTGCAAAACGCACGCCGTGGGTTTCGCCTTCGCGTGCCACCACGAAAGAGGGTGTGCGGGCATCGCTGCCCGAGGTGTCGAGTGTGACTTTGTCAGACAAACCCACGATGGTGCTGAGCAATTCGCCCATGTCTTTGCCGGTGTCGCTGTCGTCCAACGAGGCGATCAGGCGAATTGGCTGGCGCAGCAGCGCGAGGTATTGCTGAAGTTGGGTTTTGAGGGCGTCGTCGAGCATAGGAATTTCCTGTTTAAGGGTGCAAAAGTCCAAGGCCATGCGCTCATGGCGCTGACCTGGGATGACAAAAGTTGGGGGAATTCGTTGAGTACAGCGCGCTTGAAGGCTTGTGGCCCAAGTGCGCTGCGCTCAACGCCCTGCGGTGGCAGGGTGTTGAGAACCCAAGAAAAATTAGATCTTGCCGACCAAGTCGATCGAAGGAGCCAAGGTCTTCGCGCCTTCTTTCCATTTGGCGGGGCACACTTGGCCTGGGTTGGCGGCGGTGTACTGAGCGGCGGTCAACTTGCGCAGGGTTTCAGACACATCACGAGCGATCTCGTTGGAGTGGATTTCCATGGTCTTGATCACGCCATCGGGGTTGATCACGAAGGTGCCGCGCAGTGCCAA
This sequence comes from Comamonadaceae bacterium, assembly GCA_947451285.1. GTDB lineage: Bacteria > Pseudomonadota > Gammaproteobacteria > Burkholderiales > Burkholderiaceae_C > Limnohabitans. The sequence goes on along the minus strand of CANFYL010000039.1, from coordinate 12,588 downwards.
GCCTTCGGCGTCAATGTGCACGCCAAAAGCGCGTGTCAGTTGGTGGGTGGGGTCGCCAACCAAGGGGAACTTGGCTTTGCCCACAGCAGGCGATGTCTCGTGCCACACTTTGTGCGAGAACTGGGTGTCGGTGGTGACGATGTACACCTCGGCGCCAGCCTTTTGGAAGGCAGCATAGTTGTCGGCGGCATCTTCAATTTCTGTGGGGCAGTTGAAGGTGAAAGCAGCAGGCATGAAAATCATCACGGACCATTTGCCCTTGAGGCTGGCTTCGGTGACTTCGATGAACTTGCCGTTGTGGAAGGCATTGGCCTTGAAAGGCTGAACTTGGGTGTTGATCAGGGACATGGGGATTCCTTTGGTTGGTTGCTAAAAACTATCGAATGAGCAGAACTCATTGATGCGAATGTTAGCCAAGAATCGGTCCGAGGACGATTGTTTGTCTCAATCAGGCCGATTGAGATTGCCATACACCACTTGCCCGTCTGCTCACTTGAAACCCACGCGGTCCAGCATTTGCTGCACCTTGACTTGGTTCATCCCAACGGCGCTGATGGGCACCAATTCACTTTTGAAGCTGCCACCTGTCATGGCTTGGAGGGCCGGGTTGTCAAGCTTCAAGCCTTTGACCACCGGCCATTCGTTGTTGCCGTTGGCGAAATGGTTTTGGGCCGCTGGGCTGACCAAGTATTCCAAAAACTTCACCGCCTGGGCAGTGTTCTTCGAATGCCGCGCCACGGCACCGCCGGCCACGTTGACGTGCGTGCCCCAGCTTTGCTGGTTGGGAAACACCACGCCCACACGCTCTATGACAGCTTTGTCTGTGGGATTGCTCGAACGCATCAGCCGCGCCAAGTAATAGGTGTTGGTCAGCGCCACACCGCATTCACCACTCGCCACGGCTTTGATTTGGTCGGTGTCACCGCCTTGCGGTGAGCGGGCCATGTTGGTGACCAAGCCCTTGAGCCAAATCTCCGTTTGGGCAGGACCGAGGTGCTCGGTCATGGCGCCAAATAAGCTCAGGTTGTAGGGGTGTGAGCCAGAGCGTACGCACAAGCGCCCCTTGTTGACAGGCTCAGCCAGCTTTTCGTAGGTGTCAACGTCTTGCCTGTTGACCTTGAGCTTGTCGTACACCACCACCCGTGCGCGGGTTGACAAACCAAACCAAGCGGTACCGCCGTCGTCTTTGGGCTTGGCATGCAGTTGCGTGGGAACTGCTGTTTCCAGAACTTTGGAGCGGACGGGCAAGAACAGCCCATCGACCTCGCCCTTCCACAGTCGGGCGGCATCGACCAGCAAGATCACATCTGCAGGCGAGGCGCTGCCTTCGGCCTTGAGGCGCGTCACGATGCCCGCGTCGTCGGCATCAACCCGGTTGATCTTGATGCCCGTGGCTTTGGTGAAGTCAGCATACAAGGCCTCGTCGGTGGGGTAATGACGAGCGGAATAAAGGTTGATCTCTTGCGCTTGCGCGTGCAATGCCGGACCTGCAAGGCTCAAACTTGCCAAGGACAAAACGGTCAGTAAGCGACGCATCAGATGGACTCCAAAATTTAATACTGGAAGGGAGTTTACAACAAATGCGAATCATTCTCAAATGAGGCCGCTCGGAGTTCAAACTTTCAACCTGCGCATCGCAGCCTCAAGGCCTTTCAGGGTCGACGCAAGGTGCGACTGAGCAAAATTACGGGTAACAAGCCCACCAGGACCAAGGCCAGAGAGGGCAAAGCGGCTTCGCCCAAGCGTTCATCACGCGCCAATTGGTAGGCCATCACGGCCAAAGTATCGGTGTTGAAGGGTCGCAGCACCAAGGTGGCCGGCAGTTCTTTCATGACGTCTACCAACACCAGCAAAGCCGCCGCCGCGGCAGGCTTGCGCAACATCGGCCAATGAACCCGTGCGAGCAAGTGCAGGCCAGAAACACCTAGCATGCGTGCGCTGTCGTCCAGACTGGGGGACAAGCGGGTGTAGCCGCTTTGTATGGATTGCAACGCTACAGCGACAAAGCGCACCAAGTAAGCCCAAATCAAGCCAAGCACTGTTGCCGTGAGCCAAAAGCCAATGCCTGACTGGGGCCAAGTGGCTTGTAACCAGCCTACAGGCAAGAGCAAACCAACCACGATCACAGCGCCGGGTACGGCATAACCCATCCCTACCAAGCGCAAAACTTGCCGCGAGACCCAACCCGGGTGTAAGCGCGCTTGCGAGGCCAACAGCAAGGCGCTGAGCACAGCAAAAAAAGCGGTGACAAGTCCGAGGGACAAGCTGGCCATGGCCCAATGCCCAAAACGAGACCAAGGCAGGTCGGACCACGCGCCACCCAACATCAAGGCGCGCAGCATAAAAACCACGGGAAAGACAAAGCCAAACAGGACAGGTAAAACGCACAACAAGCCCGCGATCAAAGCAGGTAGGCCATGCAAGCGATGCGGCAGCGACTCGGTGCCGTGTCGATCAGCTCGGGTGCTGGAAAACCGCATACGTGCTTGCGCACTTTGCTCGAGCCCCATCACCATCCACACAATCAGCAACAAACATGTGGCCAATTGCGCGGCAGCGACGCGGTTGTCCATCACCAACCAGGCCTTGTAGATACCTGCCGTGAAGGTCTGAATCCCAAAGTAGCTCGACACCCCGAAGTCAGCCAAGGTCTCCATCAATGCCAAAGCGCTGCCCGCTGCAATCGCAGGCCGAGCCAAAGGCAGCGCTACCCGCAAGATGCGACGCGGCATAGAGGCACCTAAGAGACGGGCGGCCTCCATCAGATGATTGGCGCGCTCAGACAGTGCGGTGCGCGCTAACAAATATACATAGGGGTAGAGCGCCAGCGTGAACACGCAAGCTGCGCCACCGAGATTGCGCACTTCGGGAAAGACCCGCCCATCGAGCTGCAAGCTAGCGCGTATCGCGCTTTGCAAGGGGCCACTGAATTGCAAAAAGTCGGTGTAGGCATAGGCCACCACATAAGCCGGCATCGCCAGGGGCAGCAACAAGGCCCATTCGAGGGTGCGCCGTCCCGGAAAGTCAAACAAAGTGACCGCAGCGGCCGAGACCGTGCCCATGCTGATAACGCCTAGGCTCACCAAAACACAAAGCAACAGGGTGGTGCCCAAGTAGTCGGGCAAGACGGTGTGCGCCATCTCCTTCAAGATCTGCAGCGAGGCGTGGTCGGCTTGCAACCAAGACAGCATCACAGTGAGCACAGGCCAACCCAGCAATGCAGCAAACAGCAGGGTGAAAAAACCGACAAAGTTATGGGTACGAAAAACCATGCGTCATTGTAGGGAGCGGCATTGTGGCGGGGACCCTGTCAGTCAAGCGTGGCTCTCTACAATGGGCCTATGTTTCTTGACCTGGTGAACCTCCAAGTGCAGTACCCAGACCGTCCGCACCCTTCGGTGGATGCGGTCAATTTGCGTTTGCAAGCCGGTGAGGTGGGGGTTTTGATTGGCCCCTCCGGTTGCGGCAAAACGACGTTGTTACGGGCGGTTGCTGGTCTAGAGCCGGTCACGCGAGGCGAGATACGACTTGCAGGCCAATTGGTGAGCAGCGCCAGCACGCGTGTGCCGCCTGAATCGCGGCGAATCGGCATGGTGTTTCAAGACTACGCGCTGTTCCCTCATTTGTCCGTGCAAGACAATGTGCGCTTTGGCTTGCACCACCAAACACGTGATGAACAACAGCGACGCGTTCGCGAAGTGTTGGATCTGGTGGGCTTGGTGTCGAGCGCTGGGCGGTACCCGCACGAATTGTCTGGTGGCCAGCAGCAGCGCGTAGCGCTGGCGCGTGCACTTGCACCAGCGCCGCAACTGTTGCTCTTGGATGAACCGTTTTCAAACTTGGACGTCGAGTTGCGCGAACGCCTGGCCTTGGAAGTACGCGGCATTTTGAAGCAGGCCAACACCACAGCCTTGTTTGTCACGCACGACCAAATGGAGGCGTTTGCGATTGGGGATGTGATTGGTGTCATGTCTGAAGGGCATTTGCACCAGTGGGACGACGCCTACACCCTCTATCACCGACCAGCCACGCGATTTGTAGCCGACTTCATAGGGCACGGGGTATTCACCAAAGCCACGCTGCGAGAGGTGAACAATCAAATCGTGGTGTCTACCCCGGTGGGCGAGTTGACCGATGTGGCCGAATGCCCATTGCCTTGTTCGTTTGCGGCCGGTGAGTGCGATGTCTTGCTGCGCGCCGATGACATCGTGCACGACGACGATGCACCGGTACGTGCCGAGATAGTCCGAAAAGCATTTCGCGGTTCTGAATTTTTGTACACCCTGCGACTTCAAACGGGTGAGACCGTGATGGCCCATGTGCCCAGCCACCACGACCACACCGTCGGTGAGTGGATTGGTATCCGCGCCCAGGTCGACCATGTGGTGACCTTCAACCGTGGCTGCCCGGTCAACCACAACGAGTTATGTAGCATGCCCTGTGCGGCGCACATTGCCAACACAACAGAAACAATCCATATCCTTCATCCACTGGAAACGCCATGCCCTTGACGCTTTATTTCGCCCCCGGCGCCTGCTCTTTTGTGCCCCACACCATGCTGCAAGCCAGCGGTGCCGCGTTTGAACCCCATATGGTCAAGTTGCACAAAGGGGAACAAAACGAAGCCGCCTATCAAAGCATCAATCCACGAGGTCAAGTGCCTGTTTTGGTGGATGAAGCGCAAGTGGTCACGCAAATCCCAGCTATTTGTTTGTACTTGGACGACAAGTTTCCCGACGCTGGTTTTTTCCCAAAATCAGGCATTGCACGTGCCAAAGCAGTAGAAACCTTGATGTGGATGAACAACACCGTGCACCCCACATTCACCCATGTGTTCATGCCGCAAAAGTTCAGCCTAAACCCAGACGTACAAGCCGACATCAAAGCGCATGCGGTGACCGCGTATCGCGGTTTGATGCTGGAGTTGCAAAGCTGTGTGGTTGCTGCCTTGAAGCAGGGCAGCCCATGGATGGGTGGCGCACACTTTGGCCCGCTCGATGCCTATGCCCTGACGCTGTTGCGCTGGGGCACGATTGCTGGCATTGACCCCGAGGGGCTGCCTGAGTTGTGGGCCTTTGTTCAACGCGTTGCACAACATCCACCGGTTCAACAGGTGATCGAGCGCGAGCGCTTGCAGCTCAATTTGTTCAAGCGCTAAAGCGCACGGTGAAGCGCGCGCCTGGCATGGGCTTGCCGGGGAAGACGTCATCTAAGGTCACGGTGGCGTCGTGCTGCTGAGCAATTTCTACCACGATGGGCAAACCAAGGCCTGAACCATCGGCCTCTGTGCCCAAAGCCCGGTAAAACGGTTGAAACACCAACTCGCGTTCCGTTTCTGGAATGCCTGGACCGGAGTCCTCGACCTGCAAAACCACCACTTTGCCAAAGCGGTCAGCCAGAATTCGCACCGTCACCATACCCGGCATACTTGGGCTAGATGGCGTGTAGTTGATGGCGTTATCCACCAAGTTACGAATCATCTCTTTGAGTAATGTGGCGTTACCGTTGATCAACACACTCGGACTGCTGGGCTCAACCCCTTCGTAGCCCAGGTCGATGTGACGGTCCATGGCGCGTGGGAGTGAGTCTTGAATCACATCACGGGCAAGCGCCACCAAGTCGCAAGGCGCACGGGCGATGTGGGTGCTGCCACTTTCGGCGCGTGCCAAAGACAACAGTTGATTCACGGTGTGGGTGGCGCGAATGCTCGCGCGACCAATCAACTGCAAAGACTGCTTCAACTCCTCGGCGCTGGCGCTTTCGCGTTGCGCCAAATCGGCCTGCATCCGCAATCCAGCCAGCGGGGTTTTGAGTTGGTGGGCGGCATCCGCCAAAAAGCGCTTTTGGGTGGCGATGGATTCTTTCAAGCGGGTGAGCAAATCGTTGATGGACGCTACCAGAGGAGCCACTTCTAAGGGCACGCTGTACTCGTCTAAGGGGCTCAAGTCATCGGGCTTGCGACGCCGAATGCGCTCTTGCAGCAGGCTCAATGGCTTGATGCCACGTGCCAAGGCAAGCCAAACCAACAACACGGCCAGTGGCAAGATGACGAACTGGGGCAGCATCACGCCTTTGATAATCTCGGTGGCCAGTACGGAGCGTTTTTCAAGTGTTTCGCCCACCTGAACCAAGACGGGTTTGGCACCTGGCAGGTCCAGCTTGACCCAGGTGTAGGCCACGCGCACATCATTGCCGCGCATCTCGTCGTCACGCAAATGCACCTCACCTGCTGACGTGAACTCATCATCGTGCGGCAGTGGAAAGTCGCGCTCACCGCTGACAAACTCGCCGCGTGTCCCAAGCACTTGGTAGTAAATCAAATCAGCCTCGTCGGCGCGCAAGATTTCGCGCGCAGGCAAGGTAAGGTTGAACGACATGCGCTGCTGCTCGGTTTTGACCAATTGGGCCAAGGCCAACACGTTGTATTCCAAGCCACGGTCAAACGGGCGCCCAGCAATGTTTTGTGCCACCAACCAAGTCAGCGCCAAACTCACTGGCCACAGCAACAAAAGCGGTGTGAGCATCCAGTCAAGGATCTCACCAAACAGCGAGTGTTGCTCGCGCTGAAAGAGCTTGACCATGGGTGCTTAGGATGCGGACTTAGCCCGGGATTTTTTCGAGGCAATAGCCCAAGCCACGCACGGTGGCGATGCGTATCGGCCCCTTTTCAATCTTCTTGCGTAAGCGGTGGATGTACACCTCGATGGCGTTATTGCTGACCTCTTCGCCCCATTCGCACAAACGTTCGACCAACTGGTCTTTGCTGACCAAGCGGCCTGAGCGTTGTAGCAGCACCTCGAGCAACCCAAGTTCGCGAGCGGATAACTCGACCATCTTGCCGTCGATGGTGGCCACGCGCCCGGTCTGGTCATACACCAACGGACCGTGTTTGATCGACGAGGTGGTGCCGCCCATGCCCCGACGTGTAAGGGCTCGAACGCGGGCCTCTAGCTCTTGCAAGCTAAAGGGCTTGGCCATGTAGTCGTCGGCCCCGTAGTCCAAGCCTTTGACGCGCTCTTCGACGCTGTCTGCAGCCGTCAAGATCAGAACGGGCATGGACGACCCCCGTGAGCGTAAGCGCTTGAGCACTTCCAGACCGTGCATTTTGGGCAAACCCAAATCAAGAATCAGCAAATCAAATTCATCGGTGGTCATCAGCGCTGCGTCTGCCTCGCTGCCACTGGCCACATGGTCGGCTGCAGCGCCAGAGGCACGCAGGGTGCGCAAAAGGCCATCGGCCAACACCAAATCATCTTCGGCAATCAGAATGCGCATGTTTGTCTCCTGCGGGTGGGGCTTTGATGAACCAATTTATGCGCCCGATTCTAGGTCTGTGTAAGAGCTCGCATAGGCCTCTAACCCTAAGCTGACCACCGTGGCCACATCGGCGCCAACTTCTTGTCGAAACTCGGCTTCGGCTTGCGCCACGGCATGCTCGAAGGCGCGCAACCACGCTAATCCGGTGTCGGTGAAGACGATGCGCCTTGCACGTGCGTCGCTGGGGTCTGGCGTGCGCAGCACCAAGCCCCAGGCCTCGCACTGGGTCACCAAGTCGCCCATGGCTTGCTTGGTCATGCCTGCGCTGAGCGCCAATTCGCTCAAGCGCGAACCTTGTAGCCCCACATGCCGTGTGATGTGGATGTGCGCCGCGCTCACTTGTGCACGTGCTGCCAAGTTCGACAGCGCCAAGGGCACCTCGTCGTTGTGCGCCATCAAATGCAGCACCCGCGCATCAAAGCGGCGCATGGCGTGCCCCAGCAAACGCCCGAGATGCAGCTGTCGCCAGTCTTGTGTTGTGTTTGAAAAAACAGGTCTTTTGGCCATGCTGCAAATGGTAAGTCAAACTGACCAAAAAAAGTGTTTATATGTTTTGACTTTGCGGTAAAGTACTGGTCAAGCATCCAGTTGTTGATGAACACAGTGGCTGGAATATCTGGTAAGTCCTTGAATTGATGGAGATTTTTATGAATGCCAAAAACCCAGTCGCCGACGGCGAAAAAGCCAAAGCCCTCCAAGTCGCCTTGGCCCAAATTGAAAAGCAATTCGGCAAGGGCACCATCATGCGCTTGGGCGAGGGGGAAGTGATCGACGACATCCAGGTGGTGTCCACCGGTTCTTTGGGCTTGGACATTGCCTTGGGCGTGGGCGGTTTGCCACGTGGACGTGTGATCGAAATTTATGGCCCTGAGTCATCGGGCAAAACCACACTCACCTTGCAAGTGATTGCCGAAATGCAAAAGCAAGCCGGCACCTGCGCCTTTGTGGATGCCGAGCACGCCTTGGATGTGCAGTACGCGCAAAAGCTGGGGGTCAATCTGCAAGAGCTGTTGATCAGCCAACCCGACACCGGTGAGCAAGCCTTGGAAATCGTCGACAGCCTGGTGCGCTCCGGTGCGGTCGATTTGGTGGTCATCGACTCGGTGGCGGCGCTGACGCCTAAGGCCGAACTCGAAGGCGACATGGGCGACTCGCTCCCTGGCTTGCAAGCCCGTTTGATGAGCCAAGCCTTGCGCAAGCTCACCGCGTCGATCAAGAAAACCAATTGCACAGTCATCTTCATCAATCAAATCCGCATGAAGATTGGTGTGATGTTTGGTTCACCCGAAACCACCACCGGCGGCAACGCACTCAAGTTCTACGCCTCGGTGCGTTTGGACATTCGCCGCACCGGCACCATCAAGAAGGGTGAAGAGGCGATTGGCAATGAGACCAAGGTCAAGGTGGTCAAGAACAAAGTGGCGCCTCCGTTCAGAACCGCTGCTTTTGACATCTTGTTTGGTGAAGGCATCAGCCGTCATGGCGAGATCATCGACATGGGTGTGGAGGCCAAGATCATTGACAAATCGGGTGCTTGGTACGCCTACCAAGGAGAAAAAATTGGCCAAGGTCGCGACAACGCCCGTGAGTTTTTGCGCGAAAACCCCGCCCTGTCGTACGAGATTGAAAACAAGGTGCGTGACTCATTGGGCATCCCCTTGTTGGCCGAAGCCATCGAAGCCAAAGAAGTCGCTGCTTAAGGCCACGCATGTCGGAGGCAGGCGAGGAGACGAACCCTCCCAAAGACCGCAAGGCGGGTGGGTTTGTGCGCACGCTCAAAGGTCGAGCCCTGCGTTTGTTGTCGCAGCGCGAGCACTCCCGCCACGAGCTAGAGCGTAAGCTCCAAGCATTTGAAGAAGCGCCAGGAGAGCTGACACAGGCCTTGGACTTTTTACAAGCCAAAGGCTTCATCAACGAACAACGCGTGGTGGAGTCGTTGGTGAACCGACGCGCGAACAAGCTCGGTGCATCCCGGGTGCGTCAAGAATTGCAAGCCAAAGGATTGCCTGCAGAGGCGATTGCCCAGGCCGTGCAAGACTTGCGCAACACCGAGCTGGCGCGTGCCCGTGAGGTGTGGCGCAAAAAGTTTGGCGCCGAGCCGCAGGACTCGACTGAGCGCGCGAAGCAGATTCGATTTCTAGTTAGCCGGGGCTTTGCGCCCGAGGTGGTTCGGCGCGTAGTGGCTGGGGCTGAGGATGCGTGAGTGGTCGTCTACCCATCGAGACCTCGTGCACATGCACTCGGCCCATACGCGCTGCGCGCGCCACATCGGCAAGCCCATATGCCCGAAGCCTTGCGATGATGTCAAACGCCGAGCATCAGCTGCAGGTTTTGTACCGCTGCACCGCTGGCGCCTTTGCCCAGATTGTCCAGCCGTGCCATCAGCACGGCGTGGCGATGGGTCTCGTTGGCGAACACCCGAATCTCTAATTGGTTGGTGTCATTGAGCGCGGTCGCATCGAGCTTGCCGTTGTCAGTGGCCGCATGCACGCTGACCCAGCTGTCTGTGCCAGCACCATAGTGCTCGACCAAAGCGTTGTGCAGGTCGGCTGCTGTGGGTTTGCCGGGCAGCAGGTCTAAATGCAGGGGCACTTGCACCAACATGCCTTGACGGAAGTTGCCGACTGATGGCACAAAGAGGGGTCTGCGTGTCAGCCCCGCATAGGCCATGATTTCGGGCAAATGCTTGTGCTCAAGGCCAAGTGCGTACGTCTCGAACAGTGGAGCGCGCCCTGCCTCGTAGTCTTCGATCATGGCGCGTCCACCGCCCGAATAACCACTGACAGAGGGGAGTGCCAGGGGGAAATCGGCAGGCACCAAGCCCGCTTCTACCAGGGGACGCAAGAGCGCAATGGCCCCCGTGGCATAGCAGCCGGGATTGGCGACACGTGCGGCTTGGACCACGGCATGGCGTTGCTCCGGGACCAATTCGGGAAAGCCATAAACCCATCCAGGCGACACGCGGTGTGCCGTAGAGGCGTCAATGATTTTGGGCTGATGGCCACTCAAACTGTCGATCATGGCCACCGAGTCACGTGCTGCGTCATCGTGCAAACACAAAATGACCAAGTCAACTTGCGCCATCAGGGCGCGTTTGGCTTGAGCGTCTTTACGCAAGCTGGGGTCGATGCTGACCACCTCGATTTGCGGCATCAAGGCCAAACGCTCGCGAATCTGCAGTCCTGTGGTGCCTGCTTCGCCATCGATAAAAACTTTGGCCATGCTGATTACTATGCAAATGTTTACAGAAAGAGGACCTGAGAAACGGTGTAAGCCAAATCTAAGGTTGGCGAAATGCAGCATGATACATTTGTAGTGCTATATCTGTAACCCAAATCTACCGATTCCGAAGAGAGATCTCATGAAGATTCACGAGTACCAAGGCAAGGAAATCTTGCGCCAGTTTGGTGTGCCTGTTCCCCGCGGCATTCCAGCATTCACCGTTCAAGAGGCGGTAGAAGCCGCTCAAAAACTGGGCGGCCCTGTGTGGGTGGTGAAAGCGCAAATCCACGCAGGTGGCCGTGGCAAAGGCGGCGGTGTCAAAGTGGCCAAGACCATCGACGACGTCAAGCGTTTGGCCGGTGAGATCTTGGGCATGCAGCTCAAAACCCATCAGACAGGCCCTGAAGGCCAAAAAGTGCGTCGCCTCTACATCGAAGATGGCGCTGACATCAACAAGGAATACTACGTGTCGGTCGTGACCGACCGTGCCACGCAAAAGATTGCGTTCATCGCATCGAGCGAAGGCGGCATGGACATTGAAGAAGTCGCCCACAGCACGCCCGAGAAAATCATCACCGAGTTCATCGACCCGCTGACCGGTTTGGGCGACGCACAAGCCAAGAAAATTGCAGACGCGATTGGCATGCCTGCTGACTCCACCGCACAAGCCGTGGACATCTTTAAAAAGCTGTACCAGTGCTACATGGACACGGATGCATCGTTGGTCGAGATCAACCCCCTGAACCGCGACAGCAAAGGCCAGGTGATGGCTCTGGACGCAAAGTTCAACTTTGACGCCAACGCCTTGTTCCGTCATCCTGAAATCGTCGCCTACCGTGATTTGGACGAAGAAGATCCAGCCGAAGTCGAAGCCTCGAAGTTTGATTTGGCCTACATCTCGCTCGACGGCAACATCGGTTGCTTGGTCAACGGCGCAGGCTTGGCCATGGCCACGATGGACACCATCAAATTGTTCGGTGGTGAGCCGGCAAACTTCTTGGACGTGGGCGGCGGCGCAACGGCTGAGAAGGTCACCGAGGCCTTCAAGATCATGTTGAAGAACCCGCATGTCAAAGGCATCTTGGTCAATATCTTTGGTGGCATCATGAAATGCGACACCATCGCCAGTGGCGTGATCACTGCGTGCAAGGCTGTCAATTTGTCGGTGCCTTTGGTGGTGCGCATGAAGGGCACCAACGACGCTTTGGGCAAACAAATGTTGGCCGACTCTGGTTTGCCCATCATTTCCGCAGACACCATGGCCGAAGCTGCGACGCAAATCGTCGCTGCCGTAAAGTAATTAGGACACTTCATGTCAATCTATATCAACAAAGACACCAAAGTCATCACCCAAGGCATCACCGGCAAAACCGGTCAGTTCCATACGGAAAAGTGCATTGAATACGCCAACGGCAAGAACTGTTTCGTGGCGGGTGTGAACCCCAAGAAAGCCGGCGAAAAGATTTTTGACGTGCCAATTTTTGCTTCCGTCAAAGAGGCTGCCCACAACACGGGCGCCACGGTGTCTGTGATTTATGTACCGCCTGCTGGAGCGGCCGCAGCCATTTGGGAAGCCGTCGAAGCAGACCTCGACTTGGCCATTTGCATCACCGAAGGCATTCCAGTTCGCGACATGCTTGAAGTGCGCAACAAGATGAAAGCCAAAGAAGCCAAAGGCGGCAAGAAAACGCTGCTGTTGGGGCCCAACTGCCCGGGCTTGATCACGCCCGATGAAATCAAAATCGGCATCATGCCGGGCCACATCCACCGCAAAGGTCGCATTGGCGTGGTGTCCCGCTCGGGTACTTTGACCTATGAAGCCGTGGCCATGCTGACTGAAGTCGGTTTGGGCCAGTCCAGTGCTGTGGGCATTGGTGGTGACCCCATCAACGGTTTGAAGCACATCGACGTGATGAAGGCATTCAATGACGACCCAGACACCGACGCCGTCATCATGATCGGTGAAATTGGTGGACCAGACGAGGCCGATGCCGCCCGCTGGTGCAAAGCCAACATGAAAAAGCCCATCGTGGGCTTCATCGCGGGTGT
>CANFYL010000038.1 GCA_947451285.1 Comamonadaceae bacterium | reverse complement strand
TAGGCCTGACCGGTGGGATCTTGGAGGGTGAACTTCATGCCGCACCTGCTTTCTCAGCGGCCTTCAAGGCGCGCTTCAAGTCCTCAATCAAGTCGCTGGGGTCTTCCAGTCCAATCGACAAGCGAATCGTGCCCGGGCCAATGCCCGCATCACGCAGCGCCTCGTCGCTCATGCGAAAGTGGGTGGTGCTGGCCGGGTGAATCACCAAGCTGCGGCAATCGCCCACATTGGCCAAGTGGCTGAACAACTTCAGGGCTTCGATGAAGGCGCGTCCTTGCGCGCGGCTGCCTTGGAGGTCAAAGCTGAACACCGAGCCGGCCCCGCGTGGCCCAAAGCGCAACAGCTTGTGCGCCAGCGCGTGGCTGGGGTGGTCCTCCATCAACGGGTGGCCCACTCGGCTGACCAGCGGATGGCTGGCCAAAAAGGCCACCACTTTTTCGGTGTTGCTCATGTGGCGCTCCATGCGCAGGGGCAGGGTTTCGATGCCTTGCAAAATCAGCCATGCACTGTGGGGGCTCAGGCAAGCGCCAAAGTCGCGCAAGCCTTCGCGGCGCGCCCGCAGCAAGAAGGCACCCACGGTGCTCTCCTCGCTGAACACCATGTTGTGAAAGCCCTCATACGGTTCGGTGAGCTCTGGGAACTTGCCGCTGCGCTCCCAGTCAAAACTGCCGCCGTCCACCACGATGCCGCCAATCACCGTGCCGTGGCCACTCAAGAACTTGGTGGCCGAGTGGTAGACCAAATCAGCGCCATGCTCAAACGGTTTGATCAAGTAAGGCGAGGTCAGGGTGGCGTCCACCAGCAGCGGCACACCGGCTTCGTGGGCGATCTGCGCGATGGTCGCAATGTCGAGCACATCTAGCCCGGGGTTGCCCACCGTCTCGCCAAAAAACAACTTCGTGTTGGGCCGCACGGCAGCACGCCAGCCGTCGATGTCGTCGGGTTTGACAAACGTGGTCTCAATGCCAAAGCGACGCAGGGTGTAGTGCAGCAGATTGTGCGAACCGCCGTACAGCGCCGTGCTGGCCACGATGTGCGAGCCCGCGCCCATGAGTGTGGCAATCGACAGGTGGAGCGCGGCTTGACCGCTGGCGGTGGCAATGGCGCCAATGCCCCCCTCAAGTGCAGCCACGCGTTGCTCAAGCACCGCAGTGGTGGGGTTGCTGATTCGGCTGTACACATGGCCTGCACGCTCCAGGTTGAACAAGGAGGCAGCGTGGTCGCTGGACTCGAACACGAACGAGGTGGTCAGGTGAATCGGCACCGCACGTGCGCCGGTGCTGGGGTCGGGGGCAGCCCCAGCATGCAAAGCCAGGGTGTCAAAACTCGGGTCGTTGTAGCCAGGCATGGTTTCCTCGCGGCAGGTGTGGTGCGTTTGTCAGTCTGTCGAGCACCATTGTGGGCTATATTTCATGCCCTATCGGCACAGGAGATCCCCATGAAAGTCAGCGACATCTTGCGCGTCAAAGGCGGCGGCACTTTGTACACCATCAACCCGTTTGACCCCTTGGCCGATGCAGTGAAAACCATGTCCGACCACGACATCGGTTCCCTGGTGGTGATGGAACATGGTGATCTGGCGGGCATGTTGACCTTCCGTGAGGTCATTCAAGCCATCGCCAGAAATGGGGGTGTGATTGGCGAGTCCACCGTGCGCAGTGCCATGGATGACCACCCCATGACTTGCTCTCCCGACACCGAACTCGACGAAGTGCGCCGCATGATGCTCGAGAGCCATGCGCGCTACTTGCCGGTCATCGGGAACCGCCAGCTCCAAGGCGTCATCAGCTTTTACGACGTGGCCAAAGCCGTGGTGGACAGCCAAAACTTTGAGAACAAGATGCTCAAAGCCTACATTCGCGACTGGCCCGATGGTAAGGAGCCGGAGTCGGATACCGTCAAGCTCTGAGCACGTGTCTTAGGCGGGATGGGATAATCCACGCCCATGAGCGGCAACACCTTTGGAACACTTTTCACCGTCACCAACTTTGGTGAATCCCACGGCCCAGCCATTGGCTGCGTGATTGATGGCTGCCCACCTGGCATGGCCCTCGCAGAAGCCGACATCCAGCACGACTTAGACCGTCGCCGCCCCGGCACCAGCCGCCATGTGACGCAGCGCAACGAACCCGACCAAGTGCAAATCTTGTCGGGCGTGTATGAGGGTCAAACCACCGGCACCCCGATTGCGTTGTTGATTCAAAACACCGACCAGCGCAGCAAGGACTACAGCAACATCTTGCAAACCTTCCGCCCGGGTCACGCAGACTACACCTACTATCAAAAGTTCGGCATCCGTGACCCACGCGGGGGTGGCCGCTCGTCAGCCCGCCTGACCGCGCCCACCGTGGCCGCAGGTGCGGTGGCCAAAAAATGGTTGAAGCAAAAATTCGGCACGCAGTTCATGGGCTGCATGACGCAAATTGGCGAGCTGCCGATTCCGTTTGAGAGCTGGCACCACGTGGGCCACAACCCGTTTTACGCTGCCTGTGCCGACGTGCAAGCCTTTGAAGACTACATGGACAGCCTCCGCAAAGCCGGTGACTCCTGCGGCGCCCGCATCCGCGTGGTGGCCACCGGCATGCCGGTGGGTTTGGGTCAACCTCTGTACGACAAACTCGATGCCGACATTGCCTACGCCATGATGGGCTTGAACGCCGTCAAAGGTGTCGAGATTGGTGCGGGCTTTGCCAGTGTGGCGCAGCGCGGCACCACCCATGGCGACTCGCTCAGCCCCCAAGGCTTTTTGAGCAACAACGCGGGCGGCGTGTTGGGTGGCATCAGCACCGGACAAGATCTGGAGGTGAGCCTTGCCATCAAGCCCACCAGCTCGATCCTGAGCCCACGTGCCTCGATCGATCAAAACAGCCAACCCACCGAAGTGGTGACCAAAGGACGTCACGACCCGTGTGTGGGCATCCGTGCCACGCCGATCGCCGAAGCCTTGCTGGCCTTGGTGGTGATGGACCATGCCTTGCGCCACCGTGCCCAATGCGGTGATGTGCAGGTCGCCATGCCCGCCATCCCCGGCCACGTGGCTTGAACGTGTCGGGTCCGGGTCACAGGGCACAGCGCCAACAGGCGCTGACCCGGCGCAAACTCTTTCCATTCGCGGCCTTGTCGGCCAGCTACTTTGCCCACATCGGTTTTTTCAACCCGTACTTGCCGCTCTGGCTCAAAGATTTGGGTCTGTCCATCACGCTCATTGGTTTGTTGACGGCGGTGCAAGCCGCTACCCGCGTGCTGGCGCCTTATGGTTGGGGCTGGTTGAGTGACTACACGGGCGAGCGCGTCAAACTGCTGCGCTTTTGTGCGGCAGCCTCCTTGTTTTTTTCTCTGGGCTTGTTCCACCAAGGGGGGGTGTGGTGGTTGGCCTTGGTGCTGGTGCTGATGTTCATCCACACCAGCGCCATGATGCCCATGAGCGAGGCGGCCTTGGCCCAGGTGGTCAGCCGCAGTGGCGCGTTTGACGCCAAACGCTATGGTCGCGTGCGCTTGTGGGGCTCGTTGGGATTTTTGGTCACCGTGTTTGTGGCGGGGGCTTGGTTTGAGCACCAGGGCATGCAGAGCTTTCCTCTGTGGGCGGTGTGCTCCCTGTTGGCGCTCAACCTCAGTGTCTGGTGGTTGCCCGACCATCGAGAAGCTGAGCGGCAGCACAGTGACCAAGCGCCGATGTGGTCTGTCCTGCGCCAGCGCACGGTCCAGTGGTTTTTTGCCACCGTGTTTTTTCATGTGCTCTCGCACATTGGCATCTACGTGTTTTTCTCGCTTTACCTCGACACCTTGGGCTACAGCAAAACCATGATCGGCGTGCTGTGGGCGGTGTCGGTGTTGGCCGAAATTGTGTGGTTCTTCACTCAGGGCCGCTGGTTGCCCAAGTTCAGTTTGGCCAATTGGTTGCTGGTGTGTGCGGCTGCCATGGTGCTGCGCATGGCCTTGACCAGTTGGCTGGCTGATTCGCTGCTGGCCTTGTTGCTGGCGCAACTCATGCACGCGCTGACCTTTGCCACCCAGCACACGGTGTCCACGGCTGTGTTGTCGCACCACTTCCCGGGGAGATTGCGTGGGCGTGGGCAAGCTCTTTATGCCTCGATTGGTTACGGCGTACCCGGTGTTTTGGGCGCCTTGGGTGGTGGCGCGCTGAGTGACGCCTGGGGCTTGTCGGCTGTCTACGCGCTGTCAGTGGGCACAGCCTGTGTGGCTTGCTGGTGCGCTTGGCAGTTCAAACGGTCAAATTAAATTCATCATCGCGGCCGCGGTCTCGCGCAACAGGGGCAGCACCCGGTTGGCCGCTTCGTTGGCGCTTTCTTGGGTCATGGGCATGCTCACACTCAAGGCCGCAATCAAAGCGCCCTTGTGGTCACGCAGCGGCACAGCCACGCCACGGTAGCTCATGTCGAGTTGTTGCTCTGAAATGGCCCAGCCTTGTGCACGGATGCGAACCATCTCAAGGCGCATGCGGTCTTTGTTGGTGATGGTGTAGGAGGTGAAGGTCTTGAGGTCTTGGCTACTCAGCCATTGATCGACCGCAGCTTCGCCCTGCATGGCCAGCAGCAACATACCGGCTGCGGTGACTTGGCCAGGTACTCGTGCGCCCAATACAAAACCGGTGTTCATGGCGCGGTTGGTGCCGTTTCGGGCCACATACACAATGTCAGTGCCGTCGAGCACGCTCACGTAGGAGATCTCTTGCGTGCCAGCTGTCAGGCGCTGCAAAAACGGTTGCACGATGCGGGGCAGGCGAGCTGATTCAAGGTAGGACTGGCCCAAGCGCATCACCCGAGGCGTGAGCCAAAACAGCTTGCCATCGGTCGCTACATAGCCGAGGTGGGTGAGGGTGAGCAAATAGCGCCGTGCGGCGGTGCGTGTCAAACCGCAACGCTGTCCCGCTTGGCTGGCACTGAGGCGTGGGTTGGCGTCATCAAAGGTTTCAATGATGGACAGGCCTTTCTCCAGGCCTGCAATCCAGTCTTTTTTGTCCAGTGGCGTCAGCGGAGGCGGACTTGCAAATTCAAAACTCATGGGATAGATATTGGCTGAGGCGTTCAATTCACCATTCTAGTATTTACCCTATATTCGTTCGATTATCGATCATTTTTGTTCGTTAATCGCCCTAAATAGAGAAATTCACTTTGAAATAGCTTCAAAATTCCTTAAAGTCCGTCTCGGAATTCGTTCTTTGAGCGATTAACGAACAAAACACAGTTTCACCGACCCAACTCTTGGAGACACCCTCGATGCAAAAACGTTTCACCCTCAAGCTGGCTGCGGCCTGTGCTTTCGCTGCTGCGGCTGGATTGGCCCAAGCCCAGCAGACCATCAAGATTGCCAACATTGTGGAGCTCTCAGGCCCAGGCACAACCGCGGGTACTTTGTTCAAAAACGGGGTGGAGTTGGCTGTCAAAGAAATCAACGAAGCCGGCGGCATCATGGGCAAGAAGATCGAAAGTACCACGGTCGACACCCAAACCAACCCTGGCGTGGCCAAGGGCTTGACCCAAAAAGCGGTCGATGACGGCGTATTGGCTATCTTTGGCCCGGTGTACTCGGGCTCCATCATGGTGTCCATGGCCGAGAGCAAGCGCGCAGGCGTGCCCAACTTCACTGGCGGTGAGGCTGCCGCCATCACCCAGCAAGGCAACCCCTATGTGTTCCGCACTGCCTTTGGTCAGAGCTCGTCGTTTCCCAAGCTCGCCAAGTACATCAATACCAAGGCCAAAACTTTGGCGGTGATTTATGTGAACAACGACTTTGGCAAGGGTGGTCGTGACACGCTGGCCAAATTGCTCGACAACGGCCCGACCAAAATCGTGGCAGACATCTCGACCGATGCGGGTCAGGTGGACTTCTCCGCCGCTGTGCTCAAAGCCAAGCAAAGCAATGCTGACGCGATCTTTGCTTACACCAACGAAGAAGAGTCAGCCCGTTTGCTGCGCGAGTTGAGGAAACAAGGTTGGACCAAACCCATCATTGGCGAAACCACCCTGACCGGTCAAAAAGTGATTGAACTCGCAGGGGACGCAGCCAACGGCGCCGTGGCGCACGTGGGCTTGACAGTGGACGCCCCCATCCCTGAAATGCTCAAGTTCAAAGCCAAGTACTACCAAGCCTACGGCAGCATCTCTGACCACAACGGCATCAAAGGCTACACCGGCGTTTACGTGCTCAAGGCCGCGATCGAAAAGGCCGGCAAGCTCGACCCCAAGGCCGTGGCCCAAGCCCTGCATGGCTTGAGCATCAGCGCCAAGAAGAACCCCGGCGTGATCATGGACGTGAGCTTTGACGCCAACGGCGACTTGGACCGCGAAAGCTTCTTGGTCGAAGTGAAAAACGGCCGTCAAGTGGTGGTGGCCACCTTGCCCGCTTTGGGCAAGAAGTAAGTCTTTCATGCCGCGCACCCATGCGCGTGCGCATTTCAGTGACGCGTGCGCACTCCGAGAACAGGCCTGCTGGTGCAGGCCGTTCTTTCATTCTGAAGCGATCTGACCATGACCGACTTTTTACAACTCTTCTTCAGTGGCTTGGCCACCGGCAGCATTTATGCGCTGGCGGCCTTGGGCTTCACTTTGCTTTGGCAGGCCTCGGGCACCATCAACTTCGCCCAGGGTGAATTTGTCATGCTGCCCGCGTTCATGATGCTGGGCTTTTTGGCCGCAGGCTTTCCGCTGGTGCTGAGTTTTGTCGGCAGCTGTGTGCTGTCGGTCATCGTGCTGGGCTGGATGTTCAAGCGTGGCGTGGTCGATCCGCTCTTCAAGTACGGCATGATGCCCATCGTGGTCGCCACCATTGGCTTGTCCATCGCCATGCGCAATGCGGTGCGTGCGGGCTACAGTGCCGAGCCACAACCCTTTCCCAATTTGTTTCCCGATGAGGTGTACAACATCGCCGGCGTGACCATCTCGGCCACCGACATTGGCACCTTTGTGTTTGCCATGGCCTTGGTGTTGGCGACACAAGCCTTCTTGGCCAAAACCGTCACCGGTCGCGCCATGCAAGCGGTGGCGCAAAACACCGAGAGTGCCTCGGTGTTGGGCATCAACGTGCCGCGCATGATTTTTTACACCTTCGCCATCAATGCCTTGCTGGCTGCTGCTGCGGCTATTCTTGTGACCCCCACTTACCTGGCCAAGTTCGACATGGGCGCGTCCTTGGGCAACAAGGCCTTCTTTGCCGCCATCATTGGTGGTTTCAACAACTCACGCGGTGCTTTACTGGGTGGCGTGATTGTGGGTGTGTGTGAAAACTTGGCTGCGGCCTACATCTCACCTGCTTACAAAGATGCGGTGGCTTTGATCATTTTCATGGTCGTGATTTTGTTCAAGCCCCAAGGCTTGCTGGGTCAAAAAGTGGAGCGCAAAGTATGAAAAAGCTCGGACTTCTGGCTGGGCTGTTGGGCCTGGCGGCATGCATCTTGGTGCCCACCTTGCTCAAGAACCACGGCATTTACCTGTTCACCTACTGGCTGATCTATGTGATCGCCACCATGGGCCTGAACCTCACCATCGGCTATGCCGGACAAAAATCATTGGGACACGCGGCCTTCTTTGGCATCGGGGCCTATACCGTGGCCATCCTCATGCAGGCGGGCTACAGCTTTTGGCTGGGCGTGCCGCTGGCTGCTTTGGGCTGCTTTGTGGTGGGCTTGGCGTTGGGCTTTCCGGCCCTGCGGGTGCAAACCATCTACTTGGCGTTTGCCACCTTGGGCTTTAACACCGCGGTGTGGCTGGTGATGCGCAACGAAGAGTGGCTCACCGGCGGCACCTTTGGCATCAACAACATCCCACGTCCTCAAGCCTTTGGCGTGAGCTTTGACGGCAACTTGGCCTACTACTACTTGGTGCTGGCTTTCACCATTGTGTTGGGCTTGCTGTTGTGGGGCTTGCTGCGCTCGCCCTGGGGCAAGGCCTTCACGGCCTTGCGCGACAACCCGATCCGTGCCGAGAGTTTGGGGGTCGACATTCGCGGCTACACCTTGCTGAGTTTTGCCATTGGTGCCGCGTATGCGGGCATTGCTGGGGGGTTGTTTGGTTCGATGGTGCAGTTCATCGACCCGGCACCGTTCACCGTCGAGGCCTCGATCATGATGTACCTCATGGTGGTGGTGGGCGGGCCGGGCTATTTCTTGGGGCCCTTGCTGGGGGCGGCGGTGGGCGTGATCTTGCCCGAATGGTTGCGCTTTGCTCAAGCTTGGTATTTGTTTGTCTTTGGCGCAGCCGTGGTGATGTTGATGATTTGGCTGCCCGATGGCTTGCTCAGCATTCCCGACCGGCTGCGTGCCAAACGCCAATCGCGTGAGGCCTCGGCGGCCCGCGCTGCACAAGGAGCCAAAGCATGATGGCGCCAGTACTCCAGGTCACTGACCTGAAAAAAGCCTACGGTGCCATCCAAGCCGTAGGGGGCGTGTCCTTCCAGGTTATGCCCGGAGAAATCTTTGGCGTGATTGGCCCCAACGGCTCGGGCAAGACCACCTTGTTCAACAGCATGTTGGGTCAAATCACACCTGACCAAGGCAAGATCGAACTCAATGGGCAAGATGTGACCCGTCTCGGCCCTCTTGAACTCAACCGCTTGGGCGTAGGACGCACCTTTCAGACCTTGCAAGTGTTTGGCAAGATGACGGTGCGCGACAACCTGATCGTGGCTGCCCAGGAGCACCAAGGCAATATGTTCAGCCGCATGTTTGCGCCCGGTGACTCCAACTTAGGTGACAAGGCCGATGCCTTGATCGACCAGTTCCACATCCGTCATGTCGCCGACAAAAAAGCCGGTGAGCTGAGCTACGGTCAGCAAAAGCTCGTGGACATTGCCATGGCCTTCATGAGCGAACCCGACTTGGTGCTGCTCGACGAGCCGTGTGCGGGGGTCAACCCGTCGTTGGTGGGCGGCATCAGCAACTTGCTGAAAGAGCTCAACCAAACCCGCAGGTCAGATGGCAAGGCCAGCAGTTTTGTGGTGATCGAGCACAACATGGACTTTGTGATGGACCTGTGCCACCGCATCATGGTGATGGTCGAAGGCCAGGTGATGGCGATTGGCACACCGGCCGAAATCCGAGCCAACAAACAGGTGCTCGACGCCTATCTGGGGAGCTGAACCATGACACACGCATGCATTGAATTTGACGACGTGGTGGCTGGTTACAAGGATTTCATGATCCTCAACAACCTGTCGTTCACCGTGCCCAAGGGCTCCATCACCTTGCTGATTGGCCCCAACGGCGCGGGCAAATCCACGGTGCTGAAAACCTTGTTTGGTTTGCTCATACCGCGCCAGGGCAAGGTTCGTTTGAATGGGGACGACATCACCGGCGCCACGCAAAAAGACCTGTTGGCGCGTGGCATCGCCTTTGTGCCCCAGGGGCGCAATCTGTTTGGGCAACTCTCGGTGTACGAAAACCTGGAGTTGGGTGGCATCACGCTGGGCATGAAAACCACCCACGAACGCATTCCTGAAGTGCTGGAGTTCTTCCCGCGCGTCAAAGAGCGCATCAACTCGCTGGCCTCGTCCCTCTCTGGCGGTGAGCAAAAGCAGTTGGAGATTGGCCGCGCTTTGCTGCTGCGCCCCAAGGTGTTGTTGATCGACGAACCCTCGATTGGCTTGTCGCCTATCGTGGTGCAAGACGTCTTCAAACTGTTGCGCAAGTTAGCCGACCAAGGCACCACGGTGTTGATGGTGGAGCAAAACGTCAAGAGCGCTTTGAAGTACTCAGACAACGCCATCGCGCTCGAATCTGGCCGATTGGTGTTGTACAAATCGGCGGCTGAAATTTTGGCCGACCCACAAATGGAACGCTTGTTCTTGGGCGGCGCCCACACCACCAGCGCTGCTGCAGCGACCCTTGTTTGATTTTGTGAGAACGCCATGAGCCAGACCCTTGTCACCGACCGCGAATCCATTGCCGATGCTCCCAACCCCCTAGGGATGGAAGGCATTGAATTCATCGAGTACGCCACCTCCAAGCCCCAGGCCCTGGGCCAAGTGTTGGAGATGATGGGCTTTCGTCCGGTGGCGCGACACCGCTCGCGTGAGGTCATGCTGTACCGCCAAGGGGGTGTCAATGTGATTGTCAACGCCCATGAGGCAGGCATGGCCCACAGCGTGGCGCCCAGCGAGAAGCCGGTGATTGCTGCCATCGCCTTGCGTGTGCGTGACGCTGCAGCCGCCTACAAACGCGCCATCGACCGAGGTGCCTGGGCGGTGCCCACCAAGGTCGAGGTGATGGAGCTCAATATTCCTGCGGTGCACGGGGTGGGATCAAGCCGGATTTACTTCGTGGACCGCTACAAAGAGTTCTCGATTTACGACGTGGACTTCACGCCTATTCCTGGTGTGGACCAGCACCCACCTGCCACAGCGGGTCTGCATGTGTTTGGTTTGGTGCAGTACATAGGCACCGACCGCGCCGAAGACTGGACCGAGTTTTACCGTGAACTGTTTGGCTTTGAGGCTTTGCCCACCGGCGAGCACTTTGGCATCTTGCCCAAAGGCCGCATTTTGCGCAGCCCTTGCCACAGTTTTTATTTGCAGCTGATTGAGCCCGAGCCCAGTGTGTTGGCTGTGGACGAAGAAGAGCATTTCCACCGCGTGGGCTTGGGCACTGTGGATGTGCTATCTGCCGTCAGCGAGTTGCGCGCGCGTGGTGTGGAATTTGTGGAGTCCAAAGGCGTCCACGTCGAAGACAAAGGCGCACTCACACGCACTTGGTTGGGCACCTTGAGCTTTGAATTGGTCCACACCGCGAAGGCCTGACATGAGCCAATTCCAAGGAACCATGGACGACTTCGGGATGGACACCATCTCGCTGGCGGGACCACTCGAAGCCAAACTCAAAGCCATCCGCGAGGCAGGCTTTGGACAAGTCATGCTCTCGGCCCGCGATGTGGTGGGGCATCCCGATGGCTTAGATGCCGCTGTGCGTGTGGTCAAAGCCAGCGGCCTGCGTGTCACCGGCTTTCAGGTGTTGCGCGACTTTGAAGGCCTCAGTGGCCATTTGCACGACTACAAAATTGACATTGCCAAGAGCATGCTCGAGATGTGCGCTGCCTTGGGCTCCAAGGTGTTGCTGGTGTGCTCGTCCACGTCGACCCACGCCACCCAAGACCTTGACCACATCGCCGCCGACTTGCGCAAGCTCGCCATGCTGGCGGTGCCGCTGGGCATCAAGGTGGCGTTTGAGGGCTTGTCGTGGGGGCGCACCATCAACGAATTCACCACCGCGTGGGACGTGGTGTTTCGCGCTGACGTGCCCAATCTGGGCATTGGCTTGGACTCGTTTCACATGCTGGCCGCCAAGACACCGCTCGATGAGTTGGAGATCTTGGACCCCGAGAAAATTTTTCTGGTCCAGCTGGCCGACTTCATGTGGCAAGAAATCCACTCCTTCGAAGAGCGCATGACCACCGCGCGCCACTTTCGTGTGTTCCCCGGCGAGGGCGTGCACAGCGAAGCCACCGCCGACTTGGTGACCCGTCTGTACAAGCTGGGCTACCGGGGGGACTACAGCTTTGAGGTGTTCAACGACGACTACCAGCAACTGCCGCTGCCCACCGTGGCGCAGCGTGCTTGGAAGTCGGCCCAGTGGTTGGGTGAAGACGTGTTGCGCCGCTCGGTGCCCATGCCCAACCAAATTCGCTTGAGGCGTGCGCGTTGGGACACATGAACGACGACTTGCGCCAAGACCTCTCGTCCTGGATGGACGAGCGGGCCTTAGTCGCTGCGATGTTGCGCCAAGAGGCTGCATTGGCGCAGGCGCAATCTGAATTGGGTTGGATGTCTATGGGCGACGCCCAGTCCATCCTCAACACCTGCAAAGTAGATTTGTTCGATGTGCCCCTCATCGTTCGCGACAGCATGGGGGCCAGCAACACGGCAGAACCGCCGCTGATCAAACACTTGCGTGACAGCGTACGCTTGTTCAATCCCGCTGCCGCCAACGCGGTCTATCGGGCAGGGCAGGGGGCAGATTTGCTGTGCAATGCGTTGGCCTTGGTCACCCGCGATGTGCTGGATCAAATGGCTCAAGACATGCAGCTGTTGCAAGACCACACACGCAGCGCCGATGTCAGCCGATCATGGCGGCGTGTGCAAGCTGCTGCCGAGGGCGCTTTGCGATTGCAATTCAAAGCCCCAGATGCCTTGCCTGGATGGCCTGCTGCAGATATTGAGCAGCGCGCAGCGCGCAGCTTAGGCTTGTCAGCCACGCTGGGCGAAGGACCTGAAGACTGGATGGCCTTGGGATGTGAACTCGGTGTGTTCACCCTGTGTGTGCAACGGGTTGCTCAAGACCCGCAAGCCGTGCATGCGCCTTTGTGGGTGGCCCAGTGGTTGACCGAGTTGTCCACCCACACCCAACGACCTGCTGATGCGCGGGACTTTTGGCGTGCTCAGCGGCCCTTGTGGTCAACCTTGGTGTTGAATGCTGCGCATAGCCTGCGCGCTTTGGCGCTATCGCTCAATATTTAGTCAGCGTTTGGCGCCATTCGCTACCCAAGCCGCGATGGTTGGTTGGGTCTGCGCAAGGGCTTGTTGCAGCTGGGACACAAAGTGACCTTGTCTTGGTTGGTTGACCCAAGCTGTGAAAGGCTTTTCAGCCTTGAGATGAAACAACACCCCAACTGCCATGCTGGTCACCCACGCCAAGCCGCTCAAGCACAAAGCTGCTTTGGGCGATGACAGTTGCCAGTATTCCCAGCCAGCGCTGAAGATCACGATCACACCAAAGTGGGTCAAGAACATGGCGTAAGCGCTGTCAACCATCAGATGACCCTGACGCTTGAGTTGGAAGCGCGCCAGACGGTGTGAATTCAAGCTGGCGTAAGCAATCACCAGCGTGATCAACAAGGCCAGCGCCAAGCGTACCCTTGGCACCGCCCACAAAGACTCTTCGCCCAACAGCAGCACGGCACCTAGGACCAGTTGGTCAAAGCTCGAGCGATGCGCCCATGCTGCCAACACGCCCAGCCCATAAGCGGCGAAGAAGTAAATGGCCCAGTTGTCCAAACTCTCAAACCGGTTGAAGCCCCACATCGACGCCACCGTGAGTGCGGCCACACCGAAAGACAGCGCGCGGTCAGATTTGAGCCAATAGGCCATCAACACCAGCAGCGCGTAGAGTTGAAAGTCAGCCGCCACATACCACTCGCCCACTGACAAAGCCGGCACATCCAGCACCGACTGCAGCAGGCTCAGGTGCGCCAGCACGCTGTGCAGGTTGGGTGCATCCACCAACCAATCGCCAGAAATGAAGGGACGCATCAACCACACCAGGCTGCTGACCCAGCACAGGGCTAGAACAAAGCTGGGCATCAAGCGCAGGTAGCGTCGTTGAATCAAGGTGGCGGGGTTTTGTCGATCACGTCGACCGCCGATGGATTGCGCTGCCAAAAAACCACCGATCACCAAAAACACTTGCACTGCGAGCCTCGCATCCAGGTAAAAGTGCTCGACCAATGAAGGCCAGACGCTGCGAATTGCTTCGGCCATGGGGCCGTAGGCTGACAAATGGTGCAGCACGATCAGCTGGGCGGCCAGCAGTTTCAAAATATCGATGACAAAGGAACGGTTCATTCAATCAGTCTTTGGGACGAAAGCTAATCAACAACGGCGAGTGCACCCGACCATCCACATCGCGCGGCAGCACCTCGGTTTTGTCGATGGCTTTGAGCACGGCGTTGTCCCATGCTGCATTGCCACTGGACTGGACGAGCTTTTTGCCCACGATGGTGCCGTCGGGTGCGCAGCGCACTTCGACCTCGGCTGGGGCATTGCCCACAACCTCTTCGGTGAACACGATGTTGGGTTTGATGCGGGCACGGATGCGACCGCCATAACTGTCTGACGGCCCCGCAGAGCGTTGGGCCGACCCTGAGGCATTATCGCCTCCCGTAGCCCCGGCCAAACCCGCCATGCGTTTCATGTTGTCATTGCGCATGGCCTCAATCTTTTTAGCCTCTTCGGCGGTTTGCTTGGCTTCTTTTTGAGCTTGTAGCTTTTTGGCTTCTTTGTCTTTGCGCTCTTTGTCCTTGCGTTCTTCTTCACGCTTGGCGTCGAGTTGGCGCTTGTCTTCTTCGGCCTTGAGCTTGGCTTTTTTCTCGTCGGCTTTCTTTTGTTCTGCCTTTTTCAACTCCGCTTTTTTGAGCTCTTCTTGACGGCGCTCAGCCTCTTTGGCCTGCTGCAACTTTTTTTCGTCCTCGAGTTGTTTGCGCTTTTTAGCCAAGGCGATGTCTGCCTCTCGGTCTGGCGCAGGTGGAGGGGGTTTGACCACCTCTTTCGGTGCTGGAGGGGGCGGCGGTGGCAGCGGAGGCGGTTCTACTTCGACCAACTTGGGTGCGGCCGCCACCGGCACGGCCGCCCACAACTCAGCCTCGGCTGACAGGGGCATGTCTTGGTTCCACTGAATGCCAGCAGTCAGTGCCACCAACAACAAACCATGCACAAACAAGGCAAGCGTCAACGAACGTCCGGTGCCCGGTGGTGGTGGCGGCGCAAATTCGAGGTGCTGGGCTTGGGCGCTCATGGTGTCAGTGTGGCGTGGCGATCAGTCCACCAGTTGCACGGCCAGGCCAACCCGCTGCACGCCAGCGCGCTGCAAGATGTCCATGGCTTTGACCACGATGTCGTACTTGATGCTGCGGTCGCCCGTGATGACCACAGGGCCTTGCGATACCTCGCCTTGGAGTTGGCGTACATCGCGCGCCAGCATATCGAGCGAGCTGCTGCGCGTGGCAACCGTGGTGCCTGTGCTTTTGATCGTGATTTTTTCGTCTTTGCTGATTTCGACGTGAATCACCTGATCGGGCACCGTGGCCGCTTTGCCCACGGTGGGCAGGTCAATCACGCTGGGCGAGATCAGCGGGGCAGTCACCATGAAGATGATCAGCAGCACCAACATCACGTCGATGAAGGGCACCATGTTGATTTCGTTCATGGTGCGGCGGCCGCGGCCGGAGCGGGGAGCGATAGACGCCATGGGGGAGCCTTTGAACTCAGTGCGCCAGCGTGGTGGCGCTGACGTTGCGCTGCAAGATGTTGGAGAACTCTTCGATGAAGGTCTCCAGCTTGATCGACACGCGGTCGATGTCGCGCGCGAAACGGTTGTAGGCCAGCACGGCGGGAATGGCCGCAAACAAGCCAATGGCGGTCGCCACCAAGGCTTCGGCAATGCCGGGCGCCACTTTGGCCAAGGTCACTTGTTGCATACCCGCCAAACCCGTGAAGGCATGCATGATGCCCCACACCGTGCCAAACAAGCCCACATACGGTGACACCGAACCGACCGAGGCGAGCAAGGACAGGTTGGATTCGATGGCGTCCATCTCGCGCTGGTAGCTCGCGCGCATGGCGCGGCGTGCGCCGTCCATCAGCGCGCTGCTGTCGTTGATGCGGCGTTCGCGCAGTTTTTGGTATTCACGCATGCCGCTGGCAAAAATGCGCTCCATCGGGCCTGAGAGCTTGGCGTTTTTCGCGGCCGAAGCAAACAGCTCGTTCAAGCTGGTGCCTGACCAAAACTCGCGCTCGAATTCGTCATTGAGTGCGTGCACGCGTTTGAGAGAGATGAGTTTGCGAAAAATGGCAGTCCAGCTGGTGATGGACACGCCCATCAGCAACAGCACCACGGCCTGGACCACCCAACTGGCGTTGAGCAACAAATGAACGATAGAAAAGTCTTGTGTCATGTCAGGCGTTCCAATACAGAAGCGGGAATTCTCGCAGGCTTGAGGGTGGCGGCATCGACCCAGCCAATGCGGATCGTGCCCTCGCACAACAGGGTGTCACCGCACCAAGCTTGTTGGTCAATCACCAAGCTGGCGCGGCCAGGTTCTGCTAAGCAGGCGGTCACACGCAGCAAGTCGTCGAGTTGGGCTGGGCGGTGGTATTTGACGCTGGTTTCACTCACCACAAACATGCCACCCGTATCTTGGCGCAGCGCGTGCTGGCTCACCCCCAGGGCACGCAACCACTCGGTGCGTGCGCGCTCAAAAAACTTGAGGTAGTTGGCATAAAACACAATGCCACCGGCATCGGTGTCTTCCCAGTACACCCGCACGGGGTGTTCAAACACGGTGGGTGCGGTGTGCGTCATCGGTGATCAGCCCAGCAAGGTGTGTAAACGGGCCACGGCTTCGCGCAACTCGGGCAGCGAGCGGGCCGTTGAAAAACGCACAAAGCGCGTGGTGTCGGCCTGGCCAAAGTCGCGCCCGGGCGCACAGGCGATGTTGGCGCTTTGCAGCACCTCAAACGCAAAGTCCCAGCTGCCTTGGATGCCCAACTTCGCGCAGGCTGCCGTGCAATCGGCCCAGGCGTAAAACGCGCCATCGGGCATCACGGGCACGGTCAGGCCCAGTTGATTCAGGGCCGGCACAAAGAAGTCGCGCCTTGCCTTGAACTCGGCGCGACGTCGCTCGTACTCGGCCAGGCTGTCGGTTTCAAAGCAGGCCAGCGCGGCATGCTGCGCCAAGGTGCTGGGGCAGATGAACAGGTTTTGCGCCAAGCGCTCCACCACCGGCACCAAGGTTTCTGGCACCACCATCCAGCCCAAGCGCCAACCCGTCATGCTGAAGTACTTGGAGAAGCTGTTGATGCTGATGATCTGATCGTCCAGCGCCAAGGCGGTGTGGCCGAACGCGTCGTTGTAGCTCAG